>BJFZ01000017.1 GCA_014190175.1 Actinomycetes bacterium
TGTTTCAATCACCGATCCAAGTGGTGCAGTTATTGCATGGTCTTCAGCTGGCCAAGTTGGTTACAAAGGATCACGTAAATCAACACCATTTGCTGCCCAACTTGCTGCTGAAGCTGCTGCACGTCGCGCACAAGAACATGGTGTTCGCAAAGTAGATGTATTTGTTAAGGGACCAGGCTCTGGTCGCGAAACAGCTATTCGTTCATTACAGGCTGCCGGATTAGAAGTTGGAGCTATCGCAGATATGACTCCAGCTCCACATAATGGTTGCCGTCCACCAAAGCGTCGCCGGGTTTAGGGGAGGAGAGAGATATGGCTCGTTATACCGGAGCAGATTGCAAGCGTTGTCGTCGCGAGAAAGTAAAGCTCTTCCTTAAGGGCTCTAAATGCGATGGACCAAAATGTCCGATCGAATCACGTCCTTACCCACCAGGCCAGCATGGTCGCGGTCGCACTAAAGACAGTGAGTACTTATTGCAGATGCGTGAGAAGCAAAAGTGCGCACGTATTTATGGAATTTTGGAAAAGCAGTTCCGCGGATATTACGAAGAGGCAAACCGCCGTCAAGGACGTACTGGTGAAAACCTACTTCGCATCTTGGAAACTCGTTTAGACAACGTAGTTTTCCGTGCCGGTTTTGCAAAGAGTCGCGACATGGCCCGCCAATTGGTGCGTCACGGTCACTTCTTAGTTAACGGTGAGAAAGTAAATATTCCTTCATACCGCGTAACTGCAAACACCATCATCGATGTTCATCCAGGATCACATGATCTAACTCCATTCATCATCGCAAGTGCTGAATTAGGAGATCGTTCAGTCCCAGCTTGGATGGAAGTTGTTGGCTCAAAGTTGCGAATTCTGGTTCACGCACTTCCAGAGCGCGCTGTGATTGATACCCAAATTCAAGAGCAGTTAATTGTTGAGTTTTATTCTAAGTAATTAGAAGTAATTAGAAGTAATAAGTAGTAAGGAGTAAGCGAACTTCTCGCCCCGAGGGAAGTTCGTGAAGTTCGAAAAGTTGGAGATCAAATAGTGGATCTCCACGAGTTATGGAGGATATCTAGTGCTTATCGCGCAACGTCCCATCTTGTCCGAAGAAGTTGTGAGTGAATACCGCTCTCGCTTCATCATCGAACCATTAGAGCCAGGTTTTGGTTACACCCTGGGCAACTCTTTACGTCGCACCTTGCTCTCATCAATTCCCGGTGCAGCTGTAACAAGCGCGCGAGTTGAAGGCGCACTTCATGAGTTCACCACTCTTGAAGGAGTTAAGGAAGATTTAACAGAGATCGTTCTAAACATTAAAGGTTTAGTACTTTCATCAGATAGTGATGATCCTGTTGTTATGTACATTCGCAAAAGTGGCGAAGGTGTATTAACTGGTACTGACATCGTTGTCCCTGCTGGAGTTGAAGTTCATAACCCAGAGATTCACATTGCAACTCTTAATGCAAAAGCAAAAGTTGAAATTGAGCTAACAGTTGAGCGCGGCCGTGGTTACGTAACAGCGGTTCAAAATAAACAAGCCGGTCAAGAGATCGGACGCATTCCGATTGACTCGATTTATTCACCAGTTCTAAAAGTTACCTACAAAGTTGAAGCAACACGTGTTGAACAGCGAACCGACTTTGACCGTTTAGTGCTGGATGTTGAAACCAAGCGCTCAATGGAACCACGTGATGCAATGGCATCTGCCGGAAAGACACTTGTTGAGCTATTTGGTTTGGCTCGCGAGTTAAATCTTGGTGCAGAAGGAATTGAAATCGGACCTTCTATGACTGATGCTGCACTTGCTGCAGATCTTGCTCTTCCAATCGAAGATCTAGATCTAACAGTGCGCTCATACAACTGCTTAAAGCGTGAAGGAATCCACAGCGTTGGTGAACTTGTATCTCGCTCTGAAGCAGATCTTTTGGATATCCGTAACTTCGGTTCAAAATCAATTGACGAAGTTAAACTTAAGCTTGTAGGAATGGGTCTTCAACTCAAGGACAGCCCAATTGGTTTTGATCCAACTCAATCACCTGGTTATCACGACAATGGTGATGATGAGGATGAGGAGTTCTACGTAGTTCCACCAGTAACTCCAATTCACGCGGTTGATTCACTCAGCCCAGCTCATTCAGATACCCAAAATTCAGAAACACAAGAGTAGTTAGAGGAGATCTGAGCCAAAATGCCAAAGCCAGCAAAGGGACCACGCCTCGGTAGTGGACCAGCCCATGAGCGTCTCTTACTAGGAACTCTTGCCGCCCAATTAATTCAACATGGTCGCATTCGCACAACTGTGACAAAAGCAAAACGCTTGCGTCCAGTTGCTGAGAAGTTGATCAGTGCTGCTAAGAAAGGTGATCTTCCAGCTCGCCGACGAGTAATGGCAGTTATCAGCGATAAGAGCGTTGTGCACCACTTATTTACTGAAATCGGTCCTCGTTTTGCGCAACGCGATGGTGGATACACCCGCATCACCAAAGTTGGAGTTCGCAAAGGCGATAACTCTTCGATGGCGATAATTGAAATCCTTACTGAAGGAACTCCTGCAAAACGTGCAGTTGTTTCACAAGCAGATGCAATTGCTAAATCTGCCGCAAAGCGTGATGATGCTAAAAAAGCATCTGCTGCGCGCGTTGCAGATCGTGATTCAAATGCGAAGAAGATTTCAGAGCGAATTGCTAACCGAGTTTCAGCTGCAGTAAGTGAGATTGAAATTGAGAGCGATTCCCCTAAGAAGGCAACCGTCAAAAAAGCTGCTGCTAAAAAGGCTCCAGCCAAAAAAGCTGCTGCTAAAAAGGCTCCAGCCAAAAAAGCTGCTGCTAAAAAGGCTCCAGCCAAAAAAGCTGCTGCTAAAAAGGCTCCGGCAAAGAAGAGTGCTAAGTAATTTTTAGCAACTTAAAATAATTATGAGTTCGCCCGCCCCTGAATTACTTCCAGAGGGCGGGTTTACTCGTATTAAGTGCGAACTTTCTTATGATGGTTCATATTTTTCAGGTTGGAATTTACAACCAGATAGACGGACTATTCAAAGTGTGGTCGAAGATTTATTAAGTCGTTTGATGGCAATTCCGGTTAACACAATGGTGGCTGGTCGAACTGATGCTGGCGTACACGCAACTGGTCAAGTTTTCCATTTTGATATCGCGCAATTAGATAGAGACCGCTGGAACTTAACTTCACTGATGCAAATTGCTAATCGTCTGTTACCTGATGAAGTGCGTCTGAATTCCTTGGATGATGCACCACATGGGTTTCATGCCCGCTATTCGGCGCTACGGCGAAATTATCGCTATCGATTTGCAGATGGTTTCAAAGTAATTCCACCATTGGCTCGTGCTGATGTTGCACCGTGGCAACAAAATTTAAATATTGATTTAATGAATGACGCCGTTGTGCCATTAATTGGAACTCATGATTTTGCGGCTTTTTGCCGGAAACGTGAGGGCGCTACATCAATTAGAACTTTGGAAAAGTTTGAGTGGAGCAGAGATAGCGATGGCTTTGCGCAAGCCCTCGTTAGTGCAGATGCTTTTTGCCATGCGATGGTGCGCTCACTTGTTGGGGCCGCCAGCATCGTCGGCGCCGGCCATGCCGAGATTGGTTGGTTAGCCGAACTACTTGGTGGCGGGGATCGGGTCGGACGCTCCTTATCCGCTCCAGCTCGAGGATTGACCTTGATTGGGGTGGATTATCCGACTGGGGCTGGCTTATTGGAACGGGCCCAGGCGCTGACCAGGACCGGAGTGCGCTCACTTCCCGGTGAGTAGAGCTGCCGCGGTACCCCATTTTGACCCAGGCCACGCTCAAAAGGTACCCTCTACCCCCTGACCTCATTGAGGTCTGGCCAGATAGTTTCCTTAAATAAGAAGCTTTCCATGACAACGAAGATAGAGGAAGATAGAGGTTGCGCGTGCGTACATATAGCCCAAAGGCTGGGGATGCAACTCCCGAGTGGCACATCATCGACGCTAAAGATGTTGTGCTCGGACGCCTGGCAACACATGCCGCAACACTTTTGCGCGGAAAACACAAAGCGACTTTTGCTCCACATATGGACATGGGTGATTTTGTAATTGTCATCAATGCAGAAGCAGTTGCACTTACCGGATCAAAAGGCGCAAAGAAGATGGAGTTTCGTCACTCTGGTTACCCAGGCGGATTAACTGCAACTACTTATGCTGACATGATGGTCTTGCATCCAACACGTGCAGTTGAAAAAGCAATCCGCGGAATGCTTCCAAAAAATTCTCTTGGTCGTTCAATCGGAACTAAATTAAAAGTTTATGCAGGACCAGAACACCCACATACCGCTCAAAATCCAAAACCATTTGTGATTAGCCAAGTTTCACAAATCTCACAAATTTCAAAAAGTAAGGTGAGTTAATGTCAGATTTCACAGCTGATCTTTTAGAAGATGATTCTGAAGAGATTCCAACAAGTTACACATCATCTTCTCCTGCTGCTGCAATTAACCGCTCTGCGATTACCGCACCCGGTGGAGGAACAGGCCGACGTAAAGAGGCTATTGCGCGAGTTCGCTTAATTCCAGGAAATGGTAAGTGGACACTTAACGGTCGTACCCTTGAACAATATTTTCCAAACAAAGTTCACCAACAAGCAGTTTCAGAGCCATTCCGCACCGTTGGTGTTGAAGGAAATTACGATGTAATTGCACTTATCAATGGTGGTGGCGTTTCTGGTCAAGCCGGTGCACTTCGTCTTGGTGTATCTCGTGCATTAAACGAGATTGATGTAGAGGCACACCGTCCACTTTTGAAAAAAGCCGGATTTCTTACCCGTGATGCTCGTATTATTGAGAGCAAGAAGTACGGTCTAAAGAAGGCCCGTAAACGTTCGCAGTACAGCAAGCGTTAATTCTTAACCAAATTTAAGGAGCTGGATTTAAGTGGCTCTTTTTGGAACAGATGGAATTCGTGGAAGTGCGGGTTCTGCTAATTCACTTTTAAACCCGCAATTAGTGAGTGCAATTGGTGTTGCTACTGGGATTGTTTTTATGAGCCAGGCACAAATCTTAATTGGCAGAGATACCCGTAAATCAGGCGTAGAGATTGAGCAGGCATTAATTGCTGGACTCACTAGC
Source organism: Actinomycetes bacterium (assembly GCA_014190175.1). Next base: position 5,096 of record BJFZ01000017.1, read on the forward strand.
GTAGGAGTAAATGTAACTCTAATTGGAGTTATTCCAACCCCCGGCCTGGCCCATTTAGTTCTTACTCGCAAAGCAGATGCTGCGATCATGATTACCGCCTCTCACAATCTAGCCTCTGACAATGGCATCAAAATCTTTGGAAGCAATGGACAGAAAATTCCAGATGAAGTTGAGCGAGAGATTGAGCGGTTAATCGACAGCAAGCAAGAGGCAAAAATTGCACAACATGGGTTAGTGGTAAAAGAGCAAGATGGAAGAAATGAATACATTACATATTTACTTTCCACAATTTCAAAATCATTAAGTGGAATTACAGTTGTTGTTGATTGCGCGCACGGAAGTGCAAGTACTTACGCTCCTGAAGTTTTAAAACGCGCCGGCGCTGAAGTTATCGTCATCGGCGCAACACCAGATGGTGAAAATATTAATAAAGATTGTGGCTCGACTCATTTAGATTTGCTTGCTGCAAAAGTTTTGCACAGTGGAGCAGATCTAGGTATCGCACATGATGGGGATGCTGATCGAGCACTCCTGATTGATGGCCGTGGAAAAATTGTGGATGGAGATGCCCTCCTTGCGCTTTTGGCGCTTTCAGCAAAAAGAAAAGCTGAATTACCTGGAAATAAAATCGTAGCCACGGTTATGAGTAATTTAGGGTTTTTGAAGAAGATGGAAAATGAAGGCGTGATAGTTGAGATCGCACAAGTTGGAGATCGATATGTTCTCGAACAAATGCTCGATCATGAAATCTATTATGGCGGAGAACAATCTGGTCATATAATTTTACGAAAGTTTGCAACCACTGGGGATGGAATTCTAACGGCGTTACAGATTCTTGAATTGATTGCTAATGGTGAAGCCAAGGCAGAAAATTTATCCGAGATTTTTTCCCCATATCCTCAGGTACTTTTAAACATCCCAGTCACAAATAAAGAGCAGGTATTAACTTCAGCAGAATTGAAAATAGCCACTAAATCTGCTGAAAGTGATTTAGGAAATGATGGTCGTATTTTGATTCGCGCATCAGGTACCGAACCATTAATTCGTGTCATGGTTGAAGCCGATACGCAAAGTAAAGCCGATGTATTGGCAAGAAAATTGGCTGACGCAGTAGAATCAGCGGCTAATGCTTAGAGGGGAGTTCTGATGTGCGGGATTATCGGCTATTCCGGTCGCAATCAGGTGCTACCAATTATTATTGAAGGTTTGCGCAGGCTTGAATATCGTGGTTATGACTCCGCTGGAGTTGCCTTAATTACCACTGATGGAATTTCAACAGTTAAGCGGGCTGGAAAATTAGCCGCGTTGGAAGGTGCGTTGGGCAAAGTTAATTTGCCACCATCGATAACTGGAATTGGACATACCAGATGGGCAACTCATGGTGCTCCTAATGACCGCAATGCCCATCCACATCTAAATCCATCTCAAGAGTTAGCAATTATTCATAACGGCATTATTGAAAATTATGTAACCCTTCGGCGAGAACTTGAGTCAGATGGACATGAGTTTCTCTCTGAAACTGATTCAGAGGTTGTTGCACATCTACTAGGCCAAGCATATGAAAAATGTGGTGGGGATTTGGCAGAGGCGATGCGGCAGACTTGTAAAAGATTAGATGGTGCATTTTCTTTAGTTGCGGTCCATGCTAAATCTCCAGATCAAGTTGTTGGAGCAAGACGTAATTCGCCATTAGTAGTAGGAGTAGGAAATAGCGAAAGATTTCTTGCCTCTGATGTCGCAGCGTTCATTGAATACACTTCAGCTGCAATAGAACTTGGCCAAGATCAAGTTGTGCTGATCACCCCAGATACCGTGAGCATTACTGATTTTTTGGGAAATAAAGTAGAGGGGCGCGAATTTAAAGTCACTTGGGATGCCGCTGCAGCTCAAAAAGATGGCTATCCACATTTTATGGCTAAAGAAATTATGGAACAACCAAAAGCTATAGCCGATACCCTCTTGGGCCGCCTCGATGAAAAAGGAAAATTAATTTTAAATGAGATTCGAATAGCTGAAGAAGATCTTCGTGATGTTGAGAAAATAATTATTATTGGATGTGGATCAGCTTTTCATGCCGGAATGATTGCAAAATATGCGATTGAACATTGGACCAGAATTCCGGTCGAAGTAGAACTTGCTTCTGAGTTTAGATATCGCGATCCGATAATCGATCGAGGGACCCTAGTTATCGCAATTTCACAATCAGGTGAAACTATGGATACTTTAATGGCACTGCGTCATGCCAAAGATCAACGGGCAAAAGTATTAAGTATTTGCAATACCAATGGATCGACAATTCCAAGAGAATCAGATGGAGTGCTTTATACCCATGCTGGACCTGAAGTTGCTGTTGCGTCTACTAAAGCGTTCTTAACTCAGATTGTTGCTTCATATTTAATCGGTCTATACATTGCACAAGTGCGGGGACTTAAATTTTCAGATGAGATCAGAAAGATTTTGGCAGAGTTGCAAGAGATGCCTGGGAAAATTGAACGTTTTCTTGAAACTCGGGAATCAATTAGCAAATTAGCCCTTGAATTAAAAGAAGTTAGTTCAGTGCTATTTCTGGGAAGACATGTTGGCTATCCAGTCGCCCTAGAAGGTGCACTTAAATTAAAAGAGTTGGCATATATGCATGCAGAAGGATTTGCTGCTGGCGAATTAAAACATGGCCCGATTGCTCTTATCGAAGCAGGAACTCCAGTAGTTGTGGTTTTGCCTTCACCAAGCTCACCGATTTATCAGAAAATGTTAAGCAACGCCCAAGAGGTGCAAGCGCGAGGCGCCATGACAATTGTGATTGCCGATGAGAATGATCTTGAAGTGAAAGCGGCACATATTATTCGTATTCCTACCTGCTCTGTGCTCTTGCAGCCGCTCCTTAGCATTTTGCCACTTCAAGTTTTCGCATATGAAATGGCAGTTGCTAGAGGCCTAGATGTGGATCAACCACGAAACCTTGCCAAATCTGTAACGGTTGAATAGAAATGGCTGCAGAAAACCGTCAATCTCAGGTTCAGATAACAAGGCGAACACCAGATCGCTTAGTTAGATTTGCCGCGTTTTTTATAGTTATTTTTTTCGTGATAACTGAGCAAGTTGTAAATGATGGACCATTGCTTAGTTTGGATCAATCTGTTGCAAAATGGAACCGACCAATACTTCCAGGTTGGGGAGATTGGGTTGTTTACAATCTTGACCACTTGGGATTGCGTGGACTCACAGCATCTTTATTGCTTTCACTTGCAATCTACCTCGGCTGGAAATTTAAAAGTTGGCGGCCATTTAACCTTTCGGTAATTTCTTTGATTGCATTAAATGTAGTAGTTGGATTAGCTAAGTTGGAGTTTGGAAGAACTAAACCACGATTAAATGTGGATTTACTTTATGTGGGAGGTATGTCCTATCCAAGCGGACATGCTTCTAATGCTATTTTGACTTGGGGTTTGATTGCTTATCTTTACATTCAATATGCCCAACCTAGATTAAAAATTGTCAGAGCAGCCGCTATTTCCGTAGTTGTCATTAGCGCAATAGTTTTTTCGGTGTCAATTTTTAGGAATACGCATTGGGTCTCAGACCTAATTGGTGGTCTTGCGATTGGAACTGCACTGCTGATGTTAATAATTGCAGTCGATCGCAGCATTCCTTCACGTAGAAGCAACCTTTAAAGTACCCCCATGAGTTCACAAATAGGAATAGATCTAGTTGATCTGGCACGATTTGAAATTTCACTTGCCAGGACTACTGGTTTAAGTAAACGATTATTTACCGATCGTGAGATAGCGCAGGGAAGTAATCGAAATCTACCCTTGCACCTAGCAGGAAGGTTTGCCGCTAAAGAAGCGCTCGCAAAAGCGTTAGGACTCCCTCCTGGTCTTTCGTGGCATGAAGTTGAAGTACTCCGTCTTGAAAGTGGTCGCCCTAACTTTGAATTTAGTGGGGGAGTTTTAGCTTTAGTGACAGATAAAATAGTAAAACTTTCCATTTCTCACGACGGTGGTTTTGTAATCGCAATGGTAATTATCGAAAGTATAAATTGATGTATGCCCCAAATGTTGCCTATGTAAATTATCAAAATATTTCAGATAATGTTGCGCAAATTTGTGCGGTAATCAAAAAGCCGGTGATGGCAGTTGTGAAAGCTGATGCTTATGGTCATGGATTGATTAAATCATCGCACGCTGCACTTCTCGGCGGAGCTAAGTGGTTAGGCGTTGCGTTGTTATCTGAAGCGTTTGAGATTCGTAAGGCCGGAATTGCAGCACCAGTGTTGGCATGGCTTACCCCACCAGGTGCTGATTTTGAAGGTGCCATCAAAAATGATATTGATCTGTCCATTTCATCTATGCAACAGTTGCAGGAAATTTATGCCGCTTCGCTAAGAATTGGATTAATTGCCAGAGTGCATCTCAAGGTTGATACTGGAATGAGTAGAGCAGGTGCACTTGATGAGTTTCCTGAAATAGTCAGTGAATTAAATCGTCTCACCGCTGCCAACGAAATTGAGTTGGTGGGAACTTGGTCCCACTTAGCTTGTGCTGATGAGCCGGCCCATCCATTAAACGCAGAACAGATCAAACGGTTCAACAGTGCGCTTGAGTACATGAACGATGAAGGTTTGAATCCAGGAATCCGTCATCTTGCTAACTCCTCAGCCATTATTGGTTTGCCTGATGCAACTTTCGATCTTGTTCGCGCCGGATTACTTATTTATGGATTGTCTCCAACTAATGTTCCGCCAAGAAATATCTCCCTAAAACCGGCCATGGAGTTGAGGGCTCGTCTTCTACTTGTAAAAAATATTCCACCAGGAGCAACTGTTGGATATGGCGCAACCGTAAAAGTAGAGCAGGAAACAAAAATTGGCATTGTTGCTTTTGGGTATGCTGATGGGTTACCAAGGTCAACAGATGGGACCGCTTATTTTCTACACAACAACTTGCCTGCACATTTAATTGGCCGGGTTTCAATGGACCAATGTGCAATTGATTTAGGAATCGACTCGATCGCAAAAGCGGGAGATGAAGTAGTAATTTTCGGAGTAAAACCACTGGCAAATGAATTAGCTAAAGCAGCTGGAACAATCTCATATGAGATAGTTTCGGGTATTGGTTCCAGAACTCCTAGAATCTCATTAAATTCAGCATCGGAGGTGTGACATGAGTGAACTTTTAAAAGTGGAGGGTTTATCTGTCACATTTGGCGGCTTGAAGGCGTTGAATGATGTGTATATCGAATTACATAAAAATGAAGTCCTTGGATTGATCGGTCCAAACGGTGCCGGTAAGACCACCCTATTTAATGCAATCTCTGGTTTAGTTCCTCCTTCAACTGGGAAATTTTCACTTGAAGGAAAAAATTCACCTTGGCCAAAAACTCATCAATTAGCAAAGTTGGGCATAGCGCGGACATTGCAAGGCGTTGGATTATTTTCTGGCCTAACCGCCTTAGAGAATGTAATGGTTGGGGCAGAAGCGCATGCAAGTAATGGTTTTTTTGCAGATCTTTTTGGTACATCGGGTAAATCAGAAGCAAAGCTAAAAGCAAAAGCTCACAAAGCACTTGCTTGGGCTGGCGCGACAGGGTTTGCCGATAAATTACCAAGCCAATTAACTTATCCAGATTCCAAGAGAGTGGCACTTGCACGAGCCCTGGTCTTAGAGCCAAAAATATTATTATTGGATGAGCCAGCAGCAGGATTAGGTCAAGATGAAATTGAGAAGTTAGCTAATTTAGTTTTGCAGTTGAAAGAGTTTTATTCAATTATTGTGGTTGAGCACAATGTTGAATTCGTAAATAGAATCTCAGATCGAGTATACGTTTTAAATTTTGGTGAAGTTATTGCAAGTGGACCTTTTGAAAGAGTAAGGCAGGACCCTGCGGTAGTGGCTGCGTACCTAGGTACATCAACTCCTGCAGATATCAAATTAGGTAGTGGGAATTAATCATGAATGCACTAATCGTTAGTGATTTAGTTACAAATTACGGCCATGTTCGCGCTCTAGATGGAGTCTCTTTTATCGCTAACGCTGGAGAAATTACAACAGTGATTGGTGCAAATGGCGCTGGCAAATCTACTTTGTTGCGCACAATCTCCGGGTTAGAAAAAGCCAAAAGTGGAACCATAAGTTGGGGAGATTCGGAGATAACAAATCTCGCACCGGAGGCGATCGTACGTTTAGGTGTTGCTCACGTTCCAGAAGGTCACGCAGTAATTCCAACTTTTTCAGTACTAGAAAATATTGAGATGGGTGCACTTTTTAGAAAGCGAAAAAATTCAAGTGATGTAAAAGTTGCAATTTCAGAGGTATTGGATTTGTTTCCTAGGTTAGCTGAACGAGTTAAGCAAAGTGCAGGATCTCTTTCAGGGGGAGAGCGGCAGATGCTCGCTATTTCTAGAGCACTTGTCTCAAGACCTGAACTTTTATTGCTTGATGAGCCATCGCTAGGTTTGGCGCCACTTGTAGTCGAACAAATTATTCAAAGTATTAATCAACTTAGTCAAAGTACCGGCCTCACAGTTTTACTAGTAGAACAAAACGCAAATACTGCATTAGCTGTTGCTGACCATGGAGTTTTGTTAGCGCTAGGCAAAGTTGTATCAGATCAACCTGCTGCAAAAATGCGTGCTGATTCTGCCCTTCGAAGTGCGTACTTGGGGTATTGATGAATACATTTATCAGCACTCTCATAACTGGGACTGCCAACGGAGCAATTTTTGCTTTGGCAGCTCTTGGCTTGGTAATCGTTTGGCGTGGTGCGGGTGTTGTTAATTTTGCCCAAATGGGTCAAGCAATGTTCACCACTTATATTGCATCGAATTTAATTAATTCTGGGAACTCATATTGGCTAGCTTTTATCATCGCTTTGATATCTGGATCCATACTTGGAATGGTTATTGATTTATTGATCATGCGTCCGCTGGCACATAAGAAAAGTTCATCATCCACTGAGACCCTCGCAGCAACAATTCCAGTTATCGCTTCCCTTGGAATTTTGGCGATATTGCAAGCGCTAGCCGGAATATTTTGGGCAGGAGAAGAACGCGGATTCCCTACTCCATTTAATAGTTTCTACTTTAAAAATGGTGACGGCACTCTTCCATTTTCAGCATTTAATCTTTTTGTAATTGGTGTTGTATTAATAGTCTTACTTTCACTCTCCTATTTTTTCACTCAAACTGGTTGGGGCTTAGGGATGCGCGCTGCTGCACTTAACCCAGAGGTGGCGAGATTGAGCGGAATTAAAGTCAGCCGAATGCGAACTTTAAGTTGGGCAATATCTGGAGCCGCCGGATCTTTAGCTGGACTACTTATTACTCCCAGCACTAATTTATCTCCAAATACTTTAGATTTGATTTTGATCATCGCTTTCACTGCTGCAGTTGTTGGCGGCTTGGATAGCCCGCTGGGTGCGGTAATCGGTGGATTAATTCTTGGAATTGGAATTTCCTTAGTAACTACATACGGATCGCCAGAAAATGTTTTTCTAGCAATTTTGTTTCTATTGCTTGCGGTTCAATTAATTAGACCAAATGGTATTTTGGGTGGAAAGCAGGTGCGCCGTGGATAGAAACAAAAAGATTTGGCGCAAGAATTTGATTAAAACTTTAATATTGGGAGCGTTTCTACTCCTTTTGAGTTTTACATTTGATGCTTACAATCAAGGCCAATTAGCTTTGGTGTTGATGCTTTTTATTGGTGTACTTTCACTTACAGTTTTAACTGGAGCTTCTGGACAGATTTCACTCGGTCAAGGTGCGTTAATGGCGGTCGGTGGATATTCAAGCGCATCGATGATTACAAATTTAGGTGCCCCAATCTGGGTTGCATTTCTGGCAGCAATATTTGCTGCAGGTATTTTTGGATTAATTCTGGGAGCAGCCGCAGCAAGAGTTTCCGGCCCATACTTGGCTGGCACTACTTTAGTAATTGCACTTGCTTTACCTTCTGTAGCAAATAGATTTGAATCTGTTTTAGGTGGAGATGTTGGTTTAATTGTTGACTTTGGAACACCTCCTACTTGGATTAGCAATTTAATTGAAGTTGGATATGAACAGTGGCAACTTTGGGTTTCTTTACCTGTTGCATTAATCGCTTTGTTCTTTATCTCTAATTTAATGGCAGCCAGAGCTGGGCGGAGTTGGCAAGCTGTTCGCGATGATGAGATCGGCGCTGCAGTAAGCGGAATTCCCGTAGCGCGAACAAAAGTTATTGTCTTTGTAGTCAGCTCTGCGATCGCCGGTCTTGGTGGTGCGCTTTATGGATTACGAGGCTTAGTAGGACCGAGCGTTTACCCAGTTTCACTTTCCTTGACTTTGTTAACCGCAGCAATACTTGGTGGAGTCGGAAGCATTGCTGGTGCATTTATTGGCACTTTAATTGTGGTTTTTCTCCCCGATCTAATTGATTGGGCGATTTCGGGTCTGGCCGTATCAGAACAGATATCTAATTATTTACCCGCCCTGCTGACCGGGGTATTGCTCTTGGCTACGATCATCATCAACCCAGCTGGGGTTATGGGCTCTCATCACCGCGGAAAGCATTAAGCCACCCCTCAGATTATGCTCAAATATTGAAATAATGGGCGATTTGTCGGATTACCTGTTCACCCTTTGGCAACCTTCTAGTAACTTACTCTTTGTAGCGGCTCAAGCCGTCCCTGCCCGGAGCACCGCGCAGTCAACAGATAGAGAAAAGAGTCATCGAAGTGAAAATTCGTGGATCTCAATCAAAAAGATGGGCGATCGGCATTGTTGCTGGCGCAGTTGCGAGCACTCTCGCTATTGCACCTTCACAAGCAATTCCAGTGCGCTCTGAAGTAGGTGTTAGTGATACTGAGATTGTGCTTGGCATGCAATTGCCACAAACAGGTGCCGCTAGCCCAGGTTATAAAAAAGTAGATGACGCGATGCGCGCTTACTTTGATTATGTAAATTCAAAAGGTGGAGTTAACGGCCGCAAAATCAAATTAGTAGTTAAAGATGACGTCTATAAAGCTGGCCTAACAATCTCCACCGCTTCGACTCTAATTAACAAAGATAAAATCTTTGCAATGGTTGGAAGTGTTGGAACTCAGACTCACATCTCTATTATAAAGGACATCAACCGGCGCGGAATTCCAGATCTATTTGTAAATAGTGGATACAGCGGATTTTATACCGATCCTAAAAAATACCCAACATCATTTGCCGCTCTGGGAACTTATGTTGTTGAATCTAAAATCGAAGCAGATTTCTTAAAGAAGAATTACGCTGCCGAACTTGCCGCTGGCAAAGTGGGCATCCTTTATCAAACTGATGATTTTGGGCGAAATGTAGTTGCCGGATTTAAACAACAAGGCGTAACTTTCCCAGCTGCAAACACTCAAAAATTTGTGGCTGGTAGCCAGGGCTTGGGTTTAACGGCACAGGTTCAAGCGCTTCAAAAAGCCGGCGTGACTCTAGTTGTGATTGGTGCAGTTGCATCAGCTACTGCGATCACAATCGGCACCGCTGCGAAATTGGGTTTTGCACCTAAGTGGTTGGTAACAAGTGTTGGCTCAGATGCCACCACTTTCAAAACCATCCTTGCATCTCAAGGACAATCTGCTGCTGTTGCATCTGCTTTGTTAACAGGTGTTATTTCTGCTTCACACGCGCCATCACCTGGTGAAGATACCGATGAGTTCGTAGTTGCATTTAAGAAAATCAATGCCGAATTCAACACAGGCGCTGCTGAAGATAAAGTTTGGGATAACAATGTGTTGCAAGGAATGAATATTGGTTACTTAACAACTGCAGCTCTTATGGGTGCCGGAAAAGACCTAACTCGCAAGGGTTTGATCGCATTCATGGAGAGCAAAGGTGCCACATTAAGTAGCGCCGCACTTTCCCCACTTTCATACTCATCAAAGACCCATGAGGCGTACAACTCCTTCTGGATTGGTGCTTATGATGCAAATAGCGTCCTAAAACCAATTGGTGGAACACGAGTGCTTAACACCACTGATTCTGCAGATGGTCCAATAACCGTTTCAACATACAAGCGTCCAGCAATCGCTGCTGATGCGCTTCCAAAGGTGGGTTAATTATGAAAAGCAGATTGAAGTTACGTTCATTTATTGCTGCATTAGGTAGTGCTGCAATGCTTTCGGCAGGATTAGTTGTTGCTAGCCCTGCGCACGCTGGTATGTGCACCACTGATGCAACAACAGGTGTAGAAACCTGTGTGAATACACTGAAAGATGGAGCGCAATACAAATTCATGGTTCCAACAAAAAATTACAACGGAACTATGTTTTTCTGGAGCCATGGCTTCCGCCCTTCATTTGATTACCCAGGATATACAGCACCAACAGGTGTACAGCAAATGACCGTTGGAAATTCTGGCCCAACGCCTAAAGCAGATTATGCGACTGAGTTGCTGGCTAAGGGTTATGGATTAGCTGCTTACGATCGGGCAACCAATGGACTTCACGGTTGGAATACTGAAGAGTCAGTTCCCCTTCTGAAAGAGTTAGTTGATCTTTCAAAGTTGATCGCTCCGACTACTAAGCGAAATGTCATTTGGGGATCATCAGGAGCCGGACCAGTAGTGAACATGTTCGCTGAAAAGTATCCAGAGTTAACTGATGCAGTTGGTTTGGTTTCACCAGTTGGGACAAATATCTCTCGCCAACTTCAAAGTGGATGCGACATCTTCTATTTGTTGAGCATTTTTGCGGATCCAACAATTAAAGGTTGCGCAGCATTAGGAGCCAAAGGTCCTGCCGGACATGTTGCTGCCCTTACCGAATTAGGCAAAGTTGTTGCTTTGCTAACCGCATGGAAAGCCAATCTTGGTGCACCAGGGTTGACTCAACCTGCTGCAGTAGTTGCCGCAAATCCGGCGTTTGGTGCAATCCCACAAAGATCCGCGCTATTACTTATCGGATTGTTAGCTGGAATTCCACAGAAGAGTGTGCACATGGATGGAGTCACAGTCTCAACATTGGTGCCAGAAGGAAGCATTAACGCCACTGTGGCAATATTGGAAAATATTGGTGAAGCTGCTGCAACCGGAATTCTTGCCGGTCAAGCAGTTGCTGAAAAAATCGGTGGGCCTTTCTATGACAACAGCAAAACCAATTACGCCACATTGCTAGATGAGGGTGACGCTGGTCGTTACAACCTCGGATTATCTGGAGATGATGGAATCAACGGCATGTTGGGAGTTTTGGCACAGATGCCAAGAGTTTCTGCACCTGCTGCAAACGTCGCGAAAGCAGCGGCATTGGATCCAGTTAAGTACACCTCGACCAAGCCAACAATTCTTCTTGCAAATGAGAATGATCGTTTGGTTTGGCCAGGTCAAACTTCTGCTTATGTAGCTGAGCGGACTGCAAAGTTTGCACCAACTCTAGCTGCCTACGAATCTGCACTTTCTGCTTATGAGTCAGCAGTTACCGCACGCGCGAACAAAATCGCAACTGCTACCTCTGCCGTATCAAAAGCTAAAACTGCTGCTGCAAAGAAAAAAGCAAAAGCTGCATTGGCTACAGCAAAAGCAGTAGCAGTTCCAGTAGCGCCAACAATGCCAATTTCTAACGTAGTTGCACTTTATGCAATGGCACCTGTTGAGTACACCAAGTACACAGCAGCAGGCTTGCCAGATCTTGCAGATATTGGTGCTTCATCTGGTGTCGGACATGAACAGTTCACCACAGCACAAGTAATGGCACTCGTAGAGATGTTGGATGCGGCTGCTAAAAGTGGAAAACTTGATATCAAGCCAGAATCATGGGAAGCCTTGGGAATAAATGGAGATTTGGATTACCTTCCAATCCCACTCAAGTACTAGCAGTACTGTGTAAATAACTGCCGTAATGGGCGCTTACCTCGAAAGGGGTAGGCGCCCATTACTCTTTTGCATGTGAATCCAATTCAGTCGGTTGAAATCGCAACTGAGGAGCAGATGCAGCAATTTGGGCTGAAGTTGGCGGCTAATTTACAAATTGGGGATTTAATAATTTTGGAAGGCTCGCTCGGGGCGGGAAAAACTCGACTTGCTCAAAGTATTGGCAAAGGCTTGTTAGTAAAAAATCAAATCACTTCCCCAACTTTTGTGATTGCAAAGAACTACTTGGGGCGAACTCCATTTATCCATGCAGATGCATATCGTTTATTGGATTCGCCAACCGGAGGCTTGCAAGATCTCGATCTAGATACTGAAAATAGCGTCACCGTCGTTGAATGGGGCAAGAATTTTGCAAAGCAATTGAATGATCAATATCTTTTAATTTCTATTTCTATCATTGATGAACTCAGACGTGAGTTAAAAGTAAGTAGCGTTGGCGAAAGATGGAAGAGTTTTAATTTATGAAAATTTCTCTAGTAATTGACACATCAACTCCGCGCACCATTGCAGCAATCGTTGCTGAAGAGAAAATAATTTGGTCAGGATTTCACGATGGGGCAACTTCGCACGGAGAAGCACTTGATAAGTTGATCGACGAAGCAAAAAATGTAGCAACATTTAACTCGATTGACCAAGTAGTTATTGGAATGGGGCCAGGACCATTTACTGGCTTGCGGGTAGGTATTGCTTTTGCAAGAACATTTGCGATGGCCAGAAAGATCCCTTGCATTGGTGTTGTCTCGCTTGATGCAATTGCAAGGGCAGCCAGTGCGCTAGCTGAGATGCGTTCCGATTTTTATGTACTTACTGATGCGCGTCGCAAAGAGATTTATTGGGCTAAGTATCGAAAAGATGGCGAACGCATAACTGAACCTGCCGTCGCAAAAATCGACCAAGTTGATTTCGAGAATTTGCCAGTTATCGAATTTGGATTTCCAGATCCATTAGCTTTAGTTAAGTCAGCAACGCGATCAAATTCGGTGCGCACCCAACCTTTATATTTACGAAAACCTGACGCAGTTTTGCCAAAGTTGCCAGAACTTAATTATCGCGCCATGAATAATTTTGACTTAGGTGCCGTGTTGGAGATTGAAAAAGAGTTATTTCCGGATCCGTGGAATTTAGCCCAATTCAAAGAAGAGTTAGCCGGAGTCCCAAAAACTCGGAGTTATTTTGTAGTTGAAACTGGCGCTACCCCAAAAGTAATTGGTTTTGCTGGGCTTTTCTGCCCGGGCGGTGGCGCAGATGCCGACATTCAAACGATCAGCGTAAGTGTGCAATATCAAGGCAATGGTATTGGCCAAGGGTTATTAGATCTCTTGATAAATGCGGCAATTGAGCGAAATGCGCCAGCCGTATTTCTAGAAGTGCGTGCGGAAAATGAACAAGCGCGTGCGCTTTATACGAAAAATGGATTTACTCAGATCTCGGTCCGAAAAAATTATTACCAAAATCCGCAACCACATAATAAAAGAAGTGATGCAATTATTATGCAGAAAATCTTAGGCGCGACTCATGAGTAATTCATCAGCACCATTAGTACTGGGCATTGAATCATCATGTGATGAAACTGGTGTCGGAATAGTTCAGGGACGAAAATTATTAGCAAATGAAATCGCATCTAGTGTTGCCGAACATGCGAGGTTTGGTGGCGTAGTTCCAGAGGTTGCTGCTCGTGCACATGTTGATGCGATCTTGCCAGCAATCGAGCGTGCACTTGCAACCGCCAAAGTTAAATTGACAGATCTTGATGCAATTGCAGTAACTGCAGGTCCCGGATTAGCAGGTGCACTTTTAGTTGGTGCAAGTGCTGCGAATGGTTTAGCTGCTGGACTTGGAATTCCACTTTATGGCGTAAACCATTTAGCAGCACATGTTGCTGTTGAATACTTAGATACCGAACAAGTGATTCCACCGACCATTGCTTTATTGGTTAGTGGGGGACACACATCAATTTTGAAAGTTGATGAAGTTACAGATGCGATTACAGTTATGGGCGCAACTATGGATGATGCTGCCGGTGAAGCCTTTGACAAAATTGCAAGATTATTAGGTTTACCATTTCCTGGCGGTCCAGAACTTGATCGACTGGCGACAACTGGAAATTTAAATGCAATAAATTTTCCAAGAGCGATGACTTTATTTACCGATGAAGGTGACCGGGCGAATAAAGAGTTTAGTTTTTCTTTTTCTGGGTTAAAAAGTGCTGTTGCGCGCCACATTGAATTAGCGGTTAAAAAGGATGGCCCTTTGTCACAAAGTGCCCGTGCCGATATCGCCGCCTCGTTTCAGGAAGCGGTGGTGGATGTGCTTTTGAGTAAAGCGATATTGGCGGCCAAGCGCGAAGGGTTAGAACACCTATTAATCGCTGGGGGCGTTGCGGCAAATTCACGGTTGCGAACTTTGGCTACCCAGCGCACCAATATCGCTGGGCTCAACTTGGCGATCCCAAGTGCTCACCTATGTACGGACAATGGGGCGATGGTCGCTGCTCTTGGCTCCCTTGCGATCCAGGCCGGTCGTCCAGCCAGCGCAGCCGGACTGGCTGTGGATCCAGGGGCTGGCGTTGAACAGGTGCTCTTTACTTAATAAACCTTCAAATTGACCGTCCCAACCCAACCCTTTACCCTTGGCGTTAGCACTCTCACCCTGACACTGCTAATCCGTCAAGTAATTGAATTTGGCGATACCAGCAGCTGAAGGTGGGCGGTGGATCCAAGCAGGTACACAAAATTAACGAAAGAAAATTAGCGAAGGAGCCGGGAATGTCGGTATCAATTAAGCCACTAGAAGACCGCATCGTTGTAAAAGCAAGCGAGGCAGAGACAACAACCGCATCAGGTCTGGTAATTCCAGATACTGCAAAAGAAAAGCCACAAGAGGGAACTGTTATTGCAGTCGGCCCAGGACGGTTTGATGATGGCGTTCGCGTTCCAATGGATGTAAAAGTTGGCGACAATGTTATTTACAGCAAGTATGGCGGAACTGAAGTTAAGTACAACGGTGAGGAATACCTCGTGCTATCTGCACGCGACGTGCTCGCCATTCTTGAAAAGTAGGCGTACCTAGATGTCAAAACTTTTACAGTTTGATGAAGAAGCTCGTCGTGCGATGGAGCGAGGCGTAAATGCGCTCGCCGATGTCGTAAAAGTAACACTCGGACCTAAGGGCCGAAATGTTGTTATCGACAAGAAATATGGAAACCCAACTGTCACCAACGATGGTGTCACAATTGCTAAAGAGGTTGAACTCTCTGATGCAGCTGAAAACATGGGTGCCCAACTTGTTAAAGAGGTAGCAACGAAAACTAATGATGTTGCCGGAGACGGAACAACAACAGCAACTGTTCTTGCACAAGCAATGGTCCGTGAGGGATTACGTAACCTCGCAGCCGGCGCACAACCAATGGGACTTAAGGCTGGAATCGAAGCAGCAGTTGTTGCAATTACCAAGAAGTTGCATGAAAACGCAACTCCAGTAATCGACAAAGCTCAGATTGCAGATGTTGCAACTATTTCAGCGCAAGATGTTGCAATTGGAAATCTAATTGCTGATGCAATGGATAAAGTCGGCAAAGATGGAGTTATCACCGTTGAAGAGTCCTCAACCACCAACCTTGAGTTGGAATTCACTGAGGGAATGCAATTCGATAAGGGATATATCTCTCCATACTTCGTAACTGATGCCGAGCGCATGGAATCTGTTTTGGAAGATGCTTACATATTGGTATCAGGTACCAAGATTTCTGCACTAAATGAATTGCTTCCGCTTCTTGAGAAAGTTGTTAACTCAGGAAAGCAACTTTTGATTATCGCCGAAGATGTCGAAGGTGAAGCTCTTTCAACATTGGTAGTTAACCGCATGCGCGGAACTTTCACCTCTGTTGCAGTTAAAGCACCTGGTTTTGGAGATCGCCGCAAAGCAATGTTGCAAGATATTGCAGTGCTAACTGGCGCAACTGTGATCACTCCAGATGTTGGATTGAAACTTGACCAAATTGATTTAACACTTCTTGGACGTGCTCGTCGCATTGTGGTTACTAAAGATGCAACCACCATTGTTGATGGAGCCGGAAACAAAGCAGATGTTGATGGACGTATTAGTGAGATTCGTAAAGAGATCGAACGTTCTGACTCTGATTGGGATCGCGAGAAGTTGCAAGAGCGTCTTGCCAAACTTGCTGGTGGAGTTTGTGTAATTAAAGTTGGCGCTTATACCGAAGTTGAATTAAAGGAAAAGAAGCACCGTCTTGAGGATGCAATCTCAGCAACTCGTGCCGCAGTTGAAGAAGGAATCGTTGTAGGTGGAGGCGCAGCACTTGTTCACGCTGCCGATGCACTTGAAGGTGATCTCGGATTAACTGGTGACGCAGCTGTTGGTGTGCGTTTAGTACGCAAGGCCTGCGATGAACCACTTCGTTGGATTGCTGAGAACGCCGGACTTGAAGGTTATGTAGTTGTAGCCAAGGTGCGCGAACTTGGTAAAAACGAAGGCTTCAATGCTGCGACCGATGTTTACGGTGATTTGGTAAAAGATGGCGTAATTGATCCGGTGAAGGTGACGCGTTCTGCGCTTGCTAACGCTGCATCGATTGCCGCGATGTTTATTACCACTGAAGTTCTGGTATATGAAAAGAAAGAAGATGATGAAAATACTGGAGCAAGCACCGGACATTCACATGGAGCTGGCGGACATTCACATTAATTAGTTAATAAAAAAGACCGGCGCTAGATTTTCAATAATCTAACACCGGTCTTTTTTGTCGTTAAGGGGTTATGCCACATCTCCACGACGGCCACCTCGAGCGAGAATAGATTCTCGCTCATCTTCAGATAAGCCGCCCCAAATGCCGTACGGCTCTTGCACTGAGAGTGCGTGCGAACGGCATTGCAAAAGTACTGGGCAACTTCCACAAATTGATTTTGCTTCATTTATTCGGGCTCGCCGACTTGGTCCACGTTCACCTTCAGGATGGAAAAACAACTCGGGTGGGTAACTCCGACAGGCGCCATTACTCTGCCAATCCCAATTATCGGCAATTGGGAGCGGAAGCCTGGATACCTCAGCCATGATCAAGCCCTTCTTACTTAAAGTAACCTTGGCAATCGCGCCATAGGTTGTTCAGATGACTATATACTTTAATTTCGAATTGGCAAATACCTTTACGCGTGGGAGGTTTAGTCAGATGAATGATGAGATCGAAATCACCGTAGGCGAGCTATCTCGCCGCCTGGGAGTCGCCCCTGCCACGTTGCGCACCTGGGCTCGGAGGTATGGCCTTGGACCATCAGGTCATGAGGTTGGCGCCCACCGCAGGTATGACCGCGTAGATGTAGCCCGAATTTCGGTTATGCGCCGGCTGGTGATTTCTGGAGTTCCGCCAAAAGAGGCGGCTTTGATTGCAATCGATGCCGATGTTAGCGAAGCCGAAAATTTAACGACAATAAAATTTGAAGAACGTGCTGAAATTGTCGAAGCGATTTTGAAGGCGTTAGAAAGTTTTGATATCTCTTTTGTTAATGAAATTATCCGCCGTGAAATTTTGGCCAACGGAGTAATCGCTACCTGGGTTGAGATCTTGACTCCTACCTTTATAAAAGTTGGCGATTATTGGTCGCGAACTGGACTTGGTATTGGTAAAGAGCATTTGCTTACTGAGATTGTCATCAAAATCTTGCGTGAACTCTCAGCTGAAATTGAAAATCCAGTAAATGCTAAACCAATCTTTCTTGCTGCAATCGGTGAAGAGTCACATAGCCTGGCGCTGCATGCCCTTTTGGCTGCTTTGGCAGAGCGAAATATTCAAGCGCACTTTTTCGGGGCACGTACTCCAGTAGATTCACTTGTTGAAGTAGTTCGCAAAATTGCCCCACCGGTTGTTTTTGTCTGGGCTCAGCTATCTGAAAATGCAGATTATTCAATTGCCGCCGCCTTGCCAGCGATCCGCCCATCCCCCCGATTGCTTTTGGGTGGTCCAGGTTGGCAAACCGGCCGGTGCGCTGATGCAACGCTGGTTGGCGGCTTGTCGGAAGCATGCGAGATCATCGGCTCGACTTTAGGAGTGGATCTTTAACTGCGTAAATATCTCCTTCACTGATCAGTAGGATTCGGTTCAGAGAATGGAAGTTGGATGAACGGGGGTTGCGATGCGAGATTTCGAGAAAGTCGCGATGCTCGGCCTAACCTTTGATGATGTACTCCTCTTACCAGATGAGTCACAGGTAGTCCCAAGTGAAGTAGATACCGCTACTAATTTAACCGCGAAACATCGACTCAAAGTCCCGATTATTTCTTCAGCAATGGACACAGTTACTGAATCAGCGATGGCGATTGCAATGTCAAAAGCTGGTGGAGTTGGAATTATCCACCGTAATCTCTCTATAGAAGATCAAGTCGCTCATGTAAAGCAAGCCAAAACCGGAGGCGCTACTCATGTGGGCGCCGCTGTTGGCGTTGGAGAAGACGGATATGCGCGCGCATTTGCGCTAATTGAAGCAGGCGTTGATTTCTTAGTTGTCGATACGGCACATGGACATCATCAAGGCGTACTTAATGCAATTGAAAAAATTAAAAAGTTTTCGCCAACTCAACAAGTAATTGGTGGAAATGTTGCTACCCGTGCTGGCGCCCAAGCATTAATTAATGCCGGTGCAGATGCGGTAAAAGTTGGAGTTGGTCCAGGATCAATTTGTACAACTCGAGTTGTAGCAGGTGTTGGAGTTCCCCAAATTTCAGCGATCATGGAAGCACATAAAGCATGTAGCCCGGCTGGCATTCCGTTAATAGCAGATGGTGGGTTGCAATACTCCGGAGATATCGTCAAAGCAATTGTTGCCGGCGCTGATGTTGTGATGATCGGCTCATTATTAGCCGGATGTACTGAATCACCTGGTGAATTAATTGAAGAAAACGGAAACAAATTTAAGGCGTATCGCGGAATGGGATCACTTGGCGCTATGCAATCGCGCGGTGCTACACCTTCATATTCAAAAGATCGATATATGCAAGATGATATTTTGTCAGAAGATAAATTAGTTCCTGAAGGTATCGAAGGACGAGTTCGCTTTAGTGGAGATGTTGCAGCAGTTATTCATCAACTAGTTGGTGGATTACGATCTGGCATGGGTTATGCCGGTGCGCCAGATATCGCGCATCTACAAAGAAATGGTCGATTCGTACAAATTACTTCAGCCGGCTTAAAAGAATCACATCCGCATGACATTGACATGACAGTATCAGCACCGAATTATTCAAAATAATCGAGACAGTTAGGGAAATGATATGAGCGAGATCGAGTTAGCACCCGGCAAGCGTGCTAGACAGGCTTATTCATTTAGCGACATTGGAATTGTGCCAAGTCGTCGTACTCGGGATCCAGAGAATGTTTCCACCTCATGGCAGATTGATGCGTACAAATTTGATATTCCAATGATGGCCGCTCCAATGGATTCAGTCGTATCTCCAGAAACTGCGATTGAGATCGGAAAATTAGGTGGTATTGGAGTCCTTAATTTAGAGGGACTTTGGACTCGTTATGAGAATCCACGGATTCCACTTGGTGAAATTGCATCAGTCCCAGATCATCAAGCAACTCGTAGAATGCAAGAGTTGTATCAAGAGCCGATCAAACCAGAGTTAATTAAAGAACGGATCGCGCAAATTCGTGAAGCAGGAGTTACTGTCGCCGCCGCACTTTCACCAGGGCGTACTGCAGCACTCGCTAAAGTTGTTATTGATGCAGGCGTGGATTTATTTGTGATTCGCGGAACCACAGTTAGCGCCGAACATGTTTCAACTGGCGATCACGCACTTAATTTAAAGAAGTTTATTTACGAATTAGATGTCCCAGTAATTGTTGGCGGATGTGCAACTGCAACTGGTGCACTTCACTTAATGCGCGCTGGCGCTGCTGGTGTACTAGTTGGTTTTGGTGGGGGAGCCGCGCACACCACTCGCCAAGTACTTGGAATTGCGGTACCGATGGCAACAGCGGTTGCTGAAGTTGCTGCGGCCCGCCGCGAATATCTAGATGAATCAGGTGGACGTTATGTTCATGTTATCGCCGATGGTTCAGTAACTAGAAGTGGTGATATCGCGAAAGCGATTGCATGTGGTGCGGATGCAGTAATGATGGGATCTCCACTTGCTAAAGCAGTTGAAGCACCAGGTAAAGGATGGCACTGGGGCAGCGAAGCCAGTCACAACACACTGCCACGTGGTGAACGAGTACATGTTGGCACTGTTGGAACACTTGCTGAAATTTTTAATGGCCCGTCACGCACCGCTGATGGCTCGATGAATTTAGTTGGATCGTTGCGTCGTGCAATTTCAACAAGTGGTTATTCAGATGTAAAGGAATTCCAACGGGTTGAGGTGGTTATCCATCGCGCGTGATTTAGTTCTTGTTGTTGATTTTGGAGCGCAATACGCACAATTAATTGCTCGTCGCGTGCGCGAAGTAAATATTTACAGCGAAATAATTCCTTCAACAATAACTGTTGCCCAGATCGCTGCGTTAAATCCAAAAGCAATAATTCTTTCGGGTGGACCTTCAAGTGTTTATGCCCCTGAAGCCCCAAAGTTAGATTCCGCACTTTTTGAAACAGAGATACCAATCTTTGGTATTTGTTATGGCTTTCAAGTCATGGCCGCAGCACTCGGCGGGCAAGTAGCTAAAACTGGTAAATCCGAATATGGCCGAACTGAATTTAAAGTTGAGAACTCAAAAGGTTTACTTTCTGGCCTTCCTGCACAGCAACAGGTATGGATGTCCCATGGCGATAGCGTCACTAGCGCCCCTAGAGGATTTGTGACAACTGGTTCAACTGCGCAAACTTCAATCGCTGCTTTTGAAAGTAGTGATGGAAAATTAGCCGGAGTGCAATTCCATCCTGAAGTATTGCATTCAACTCACGGCCAAGAGATTTTGCGCCGTTGGTTGATTGATGTCGTTGGTTGTAATCCAAATTGGACAAGTGCGAATATCGCCGAAGAACAGATCGCGCTGATTAAGAGCCAAGTAGGCGATGCTCGTGCTATCTGCGGTTTATCTGGAGGAGTTGATTCCGCTGTTGCTGCTGCGATAGTTCAGCAAGCGATTGGCAAACAGTTAACTTGCGTATTTGTCGATCATGGACTTTTGCGAAGTGGTGAAGTGGAACAGGTTGAACGTGATTTTGTTGCCGCAACTGGAATTATCTTAAAAACCGTAGATGCGAAAGAAACTTTTTTGAACGCTTTGAAAGGCGTTATAGATCCAGAAGAGAAGCGAAAGATCATTGGTCGAGAGTTTATTCGGGCTTTTGAAGCGGCTGCACGCGAAATTGCCACAACTGAAGTTAAATTCTTAGTACAAGGAACTTTATATCCAGATGTAGTTGAATCTGGTGGTGGTACTGGAACTGCAAATATAAAGAGCCACCACAATGTAGGTGGGCTTCCAGATGATCTTAAATTTGAATTGGTAGAACCATTACGCGCTTTATTTAAAGATGAAGTTCGTGCAGTTGGGTTGCAATTGAATCTGCCAGAAGAAATAGTTTGGCGCCAACCATTTCCTGGCCCTGGGCTTGCAATTCGGATTATCGGAGAAGTTACTCAAGAGCGTTTAGATCTATTGCGTGAAGCAGATCTGATTGTTCGTGATGAATTACATGCTGCTGGTTTGGATCGTGAAATTTGGCAATGCCCAGTTGTTTTACTTGCAGATGTGCGAAGTGTTGGAGTGCAAGGCGATGGTCGCACTTACGGACATCCAATTGTTTTGCGTCCAGTATCGAGTGAAGATGCAATGACCGCTGATTGGTCGAGATTGCCTTATGAGGTTCTCGCTAAAATTTCTAATCGAATCACGAATGAAGTTGCTGGAATCAATCGAGTGACTTTAGATATCACGAGTAAGCCCCCTGGAACTATTGAGTGGGAGTAATTGTTAATTTGTATTAACGATTCGGAATGCTTCAGCAATCCGTCCTTCAGGAAAACCGGCTGCTTCTGCATTTCGCGTTCCCCACTCTTTAACTAAATTTTCCAACTCTGGGTTATGTGAAGTTTGAGATGCATGAGCGTGCAATGTTTTCATTTTCATCTCAAAAGTGTCAGTGATA
>BJFZ01000018.1 GCA_014190175.1 Actinomycetes bacterium
GCATGAGTGACAAAGATGCGATCTCCACTGTTTCCCTTTACCATTAGTTGTAGATACCCAGTTAAATTTTGTCCAAAGTCGTAAATAACCGATCCTTCTGAGCTTTTACTTGTAGCCACCGGTGCAATCTCCTCAATGACTCGGATTGGTGGAGTTGAAATTGGGTATAACTTGGAAATTACCACTCGTAATTCTCTGGCTTTTTCCCATTTTGAATCATCAAAACCAATTTCAGTCCAACCAGCCTGCTCTTTTCGAAGATCAATTACGCATCCTTCATAAAGATCGGCCAATTGCACTTTCCCGGTCGACACTCTCCAGCTCCGATCGCTGTTCACTTGTACCTGCGTTCCGTCAACCAGTGAGATTTCAAGTTGAGTAATTAACGCGATTTCACGGCCATAAAAATTCCTAAATAACTCCCATGTCATCTGACCGCGATACCAACCATCTGCAACAGATGCGGTAATTACATTTACGCCATTCTGTAGCAATGAGGCAACATCGTAAGTGGCATAAGGCAATCGCTTATTGTAAGAAGTCCACCCAGGGTTAAGTAACTCTTCGCTAACTTTTTTTCCATTAATAGTCAGATCGAAAATACCGTATGAAGTTACATAGATGCGGGCTTTTGCAACATCCCCTGCAATTTTAAACTCTTTCCGAAATATTAGTGGCGCAGCAAGTCCAAAGATTCCAGGATCGTTTTCGATAGTGATTGGGCGAGCTTTCCAATCTAAATTTGAAAGCAATCCTGTTTCAATCTCAGCGGGCGTGCTCCAGTGGCTCCATTCCGATCCCCATCTTGCGCGCACTCGTGCAAATCTTATTTCTCTACTCTTCAAAGAAGAACCGACCCAAGGAGCTTGAATTACTGAGCTAGATTCAATCAGACCAGAAGTAGCCAAAATTTTAGTGAACTCTTTATCCGCTGCAATTTCAATTTCGTAAGCGCTCTGCAATACATCGGTCTTATTGGAAGTTATCTTCCAAGAAATACTAGGTCGACTTTCGCCACTCACTAAATGTTTATTCTCACGACCTATTCTTACCGCTTCGACTATTAAAGAATTACCGGTCATATTTCCCCCTATTTGATTCAAAATCTTCAAAGATAAGAGCACTATTTTGCCTATTTTTCAAAATGTTGCCAAGTATTTTTCTCACTTATTTGCGCATCTGAAAATTCTCCACTCACCTCGACACCTAATCCATGTATAACTTCCCCAATTCGAAGTACGCCTTCTGGAAGTGCTGCACTAGCCGGAAGAGTTGCGATGAATAGATGTTCTTCTCCACTTGTCAAAACCCAACTCATTGGATCAACTGCCAAAGAGGTACCTGCTTTGGTAAGTGAAGATAAATTTAGATGATCAAGATTAATTTTTATGCCCACACCACTTGCTTCACTGATGCGTGTTACATCAACTAATAATCCATCGCTTAGATCGCACATTGCTGTTGCACCTGCAGAAATTAACGCATGAGCTCTCTTGCCATCTACTGAAGGTTGCAGATGTGCATTCACTATCTCCGGAAATAATTCCCTTTTATCGGCTTTCAATAATGCTAGACCTGCAGCAGATGCACCAGGAAGTCCAGATATAACTAACTGGTCGCCAACTTTTGCACCGCTTCGATAAATAGGTTCACTTGTATTGCCGAGTGCGGTAATTGCAATTGTTATCTTCTCACCCCGCACAGTGTCCCCGCCAATAACTTGCGCACCGACTTTCTTGGCTTCGTCTGCGATCCCACGCGCAAGATCTAATACCCATTCCACTTCTTCTTGACCAGTTAATGAAATTCCAACTAACAAAAAGTGCGGTTCTCCACCCATTGCATAAATATCGGCAATATTGGCAACCGCTACCTTTGCTCCAATCTGCTTCGCTGTAGACCAATCAGTTTTAAAGTGCACATCTTCAACTGCTAAATCCATAGTGGCCACAGTTGCTAACGAACTTGGTGCCAGAACCGCTCCATCATCTCCTATGCCAAAGAGTTGATTTTTAACATTTTTTCCTTGACCAAAGATTTTACCCAAGGCGGCGATGAGGGCTCCCTCGCCAATCTGTGCTACCTGCAGGCCCAAAGTGATCCCCTCTTCTTGCTAATTCTGGCTAATTCTTGCTGGCTTCCCTTTAATTCCGCCGTAAAAAGTCGGAAAATTTAAATGACTTCCGCGCTGAGCCTACTCCGCGCTACCCTCGGAACATTAAATACCTGCTAGCCAAGGAGTAGCCCATGTCAGTTCAGTCATACATTCTGATTCAAACTGAGGTCGGAAAAGCTGCTGGCGTTGCTAAAGCAGTTGGCGCAATCCCTGGTGTGAGTTTGGCTCAAGGCGTTGGTGGTCCATACGATGTAATTATGCGCGCCGAATCTGCATCCATGGAGGAGTTCGGTCGCTTAATTCTTACCAAAGTTCAAGCAGTCCCCGGGATAACTCGCACTCTTACCTGTCCAGTAGTTAACGAGTAATTACTTAACTCTTATTTTGCGCAACTCTTAGAAGTTCAGTAATTAAATTTTGATAAGTAATTCCACTTGCTTGCCATAACCTTGGATACATCGAAGTCGCTGTAAATCCAGGCATTGTATTAATCTCATTTAAGATCAAAGATCCATCATCTTTCAAGAAAAAATCAACTCTGGCTAAACCTTCTGCTCCAATTAAATTAAATGCTTGTATCGCTAATACCTTAATTTGATTAGCACTCTCATCTGGAATTTCCGCAGGCACAATTAATTTAGTGGCATCGTCCAAATACTTTGCCTCAAAATCATAAAATTCGTGGTTACCAAGAATCTTAATTTCACCTACGGCTGAAGCGTTCGATCCCAATACACCACATTCAACTTCACGACCAGAAATCATTTCTTCAATTAAAACTTTATCGTCATGGGTAAATGCATCATTAATAGCACCCGAAAGTTGCTCCCAACTTTTTACTTTTGCAACTCCCTGGCTTGATCCAGATCTAGAGGGCTTCACAAACAAAGGAAGTTCAAACTCAACTTTAATTTCATTCTCAATTTGGCTTTGCTGGATTTTCCAGTCGGCCATTAGCAAAATTTTTGTTTTTGTACTTGGAATTCCAGCGTCACTAAAAATTTTGCGCGAAACCCCTTTGTCAAAACCAGCTCTAGATGCGATTTCTCCAGATCCAACATAAACAATTCCTGCTTGATCTAATATTGCTTGCAAAGTTCCATCTTCGCCAAATGTCCCGTGAACGACTGGGAATGCTACATCTATCTCCGCTTTTATTTCAGACAATGAAATCTCAGGTGCATCTGTGGGCACAACTGGGAGTTGATCTCCCTTAAGTGAGATCAAAGAGGGGTCATCTTTCAAACGCACCCATTTACCCTTTTGGGTAATCCCAATTAGCGTTACTTCAAAGTGATCACGATCGATAGATTTAAGCAAGGAAGCCGCTGATAAGCAGGAGACTGAGTGTTCACTGCTGCTACCGCCACAAATTACGCCGACTTTTAATTTTACTTTTACCTTAGCAGCATCTCCCATGGGTGTTATTTTAATACTCAGAACGAGTTGTGCGGTTCATTAAACGTTTAACAACTTCAGCCGGTGGTAAAGAATTTTGCACTACATCTACCACTGCTTCAACAATTGGCATATCAACTTGAAATTTCTTAGCAAGAGCAAGCACTGCAGGTGCTGAACTCACACCTTCTGCTGTTGTTTTAGTTTTTGCTCTGGCTTGCTCCATTGTTGAACCGCGTCCAAGAAGTTCACCAACAGATCTGTTACGCGAAAGTGGTGAGGAACAGGTGGCCACTAAATCGCCCATACCTGCAAGTCCAGCAAAGGTAGATGGATCTGCGCCCATTGCAACGCCGAGTCTGGCGGTTTCAGCCAATCCGCGGGTAATAACTGTGGCTTTGGTGTTGTCACCCATTCCTAAACCAATTGCCATTCCAACTGCTAAAGCCATAACGTTTTTAATTGATCCAGCTAATTCACAACCAATCACATCTGTTGATGTATATGGTCGAAAGTATGGAGTGGCGCACATATCTTGTAAGTGATGCGCATTTGTTTCACTGCTACACGCAATCACCGAAGCCGCTGGTTCACGCCTAATAATTTCGCCAGCTAAATTTGGGCCAGTCAAGATAGATACTCGCTCAGCATTAATTCCTAATACTTCAGTAGTAACTTGGCTCATTCTTTCCAGAGTTCCGACTTCAATACCTTTTAATAAAGATAAAATAAAGGCCGCTTTTGGGATTGATGCTCCCCAATCGCTTAAATTTTGCCGCAATGTCTGTGCTGGGATTGCAAGTACCACCACATCGGCATCTTTCAATACTTTTTGGGCCTCGGTTGATGCGGTAATCGATTGTGGAAGCATGTTGTCGGGGTGAAATTTAAAGTTGTGATGATCAGTGTTTATTTCGTCAATAGTTTTTGGAGTTCTACCCCAAATCGAAACATCATTTCCAGCATCGGCAGTAATTTGCGCAAAAGCCGTGCCCCAAGAACCAGCACCTAATATCGCAACTCTCATTTATCCGATCCTTTGCTTCTCTTTCGAAAGTTTCCAGTTCGAGGTAGAGAGGTGGTTCGT
Source organism: Actinomycetes bacterium (assembly GCA_014190175.1). The sequence goes on from BJFZ01000018.1 coordinate 4,602, forward strand.
GGATCCAACCTCTGAGCGGGCGCTTTTTCACCACGCAAGGTTTCCACCATACCGGTGATCGTATCCATTACATATGTGGTGGCCTCATTTAATGCTTCGATCTCATCTTCTCTTCCGTACCAACGAGAGAAATCTAGTGGCGGGCCAGCCGTGACTTGAGTGAGTTTGCGGGGAAAGAGACTGGGACGCTTTGAATAAGGTGGCAATAATGCTTGAGCCCCCCATTGCGCACACGGAATAACTGGAACTTTTGTCATAATTGCCAATCGTGCAATTCCAGTTTTAGCTTTCATCGGCCAATCTCCAGGATCGCGCGTAAGTGTGCCTTCGGGATAAACACCAAGCAAATGTCCGGCTTCCAAAAAAGCAACTGCATGGTGAAGTGCGAACTTTGCATTTTCGCTCTCGCGCTCAACTGGTACTTGTCCTGCCCCGCGCAAAACAGTTCCGATGATTGGCAATTTAAATAACTCTGATTTTCCGAGAAATCTTGGAGCTCGTCCATTTGCATACAAAAAATGTGCAAAGACAAGTGGGTCAAAATACGAGATGTGATTTGAAACAACAATAGCTGCACCTGTTTTGGGAATATTTTCAGCCCCACGCCATTCACGCTTTGAAATTAATTTAATTAGTGGAATCAACAATGTTGCGCCAAATTTAAACCAAGAAGTTACGCCAAGTGGGTAACCCTTTGGCGGTGGATATGTAATCTCACCCATGTCCTAATCTTACTTTAATCAGCCTTTCATCAACTATAAAAAAATCAGGGCCGGAGAGATTTCTCACCCAGGCCCTGATTTTATTAATTTGGCTGATTCTTTTAAAGCAGACTAGCGACGCTTTTTAGCGGCCTTCTTTGCTGCCTTTTTAGGTGCTTTCTTAGCTACCTTTTTTGCAGCTTTCTTAGGAGCTTTCTTCGCTGTTTTCTTCGCGGCCTTTTTAGGAGCTTTCTTAGCTGCTTTCTTAGGAGCTGCTACTGCTGGCTTTGGCGCTGCATCTTGCTTACGATCGCCATTTACAATTTCCTTTAGCTCTTTACCAGCAACAAACCTTGGAACAGATTTTGCTTTTACCTTTACTGGATCACCAGTGAAAGGGTTGCGAGCGGTACGGGCTTTTTTGTGAACTTTCTTAAACTTACCAAACCCAGCAATATTCACTTCATCGCCTTTTGAGACTGCGCGAGTAACTGAGTCAAAAACAATGTCAACTGCATGAGTTGCATCTTTCTTGCTGTCATGAAAGTGCGGCATTAGAACCGCAATAAATTGTGCCTTATTCATAAAAGTCCCCTTTTTTATAGGCGAATCGAGGAGCACCCTCAATCTTGTCTAAAACTTAGAGCCAGCCGAGATGAGAGTCCATCACCGCCCTCGCGTGTCGCACAAAGTTATTACACGCTAAAAAGCCTTATTTTATCTGACAAATCTCTTAGATCTCTAAAATTGGAAAAACTTTGGATTAATTAGTAAGCGTTACCGGTTTAAAAGTAGCTCTTTTACGCTCAAAATCTGCAACTTCAGCACTATGTTGCAAAGTTAAACCGATCTCATCGAGGCCTTCCATTAGCCGCCAGCGGGTGTAATCATCAATTTCAAAAGGAAGGATTTTCTCTTCATATCTGACTTGGCGCGCTACTAAATCAATTGAAATTACGGTTGCCGGGTTTTTCTCAACCTGTTCCCAAATACCCTCAATCTCGCCTTCCGGCAAAATGACAGTTAGCAATCCACTTTTAAGTGAGTTGCCACGAAAAATATCAGCAAATCTGCTGGAAAGAACTGCTGCGAATCCATAATTTTGCAGGGCCCAAACCGCATGCTCGCGGGAAGAGCCAGTTCCGAAATCTGCGCCCGCTACCAAAATAGATGCTGCTTTGTATTGCGGTTGGTTAAGTACAAATTGTGGGTCCTTGCGCCAGGCCACAAATAATCCATCTTCAAATCCGCTTCTAGTCACCCGCTTTAAATACTCAGCCGGGATTATTTGATCAGTGTCAACATTGCTGCGGCGTAGCGGAACTGCAGTTCCAGTATGAATGGTGAATTTTTCCATTAGTTACGCTCCTAATTTTACTGGTCTGAGTTATTTCTAAAGATCTGCCGGCGCAGAAAGCGTTCCACGTATTGCAGTAGCCGCCGCAACAAGCGGACTTACTAAATGTGTACGACCACCTTTTCCTTGTCTTCCTTCAAAATTCCTATTGCTAGTTGAAGCGCAACGCTCGCCAGGTTTCAATTGATCAGGATTCATTCCTAAACACATTGAACAACCTGCTTGTCGCCATTCGGCACCTGCGGCAAGAAATATTTCATGCAAACCTTCAGCCTCTGCTTGCAGACGAACGCGGGCCGAACCTGGAACAACTAGCATCCGCACGTTTTGGGAAACTTTTGTACCTTTTAATACTTGAGCGGCAGAACGTAAATCTTCAATTCTTCCGTTAGTACAAGAACCCAAGAAAACTGTATCGACTCTAATCTGCTTCATCGGAGTTCCAGCTTTGAGATCCATGTACACCAATGCTCGTTCAGCAGAATTTCTAGCTGCTTCATCTTTAATATCTGCCGGATTTGGAACAACACCATTTAAAGCCACACCCTGTCCTGGATTTGTTCCCCAGGTAACAAAAGGAGCAAGTGAATCAGCCGGAAGATCTACTTGTAGATCGAAATGTGCGTCATCATCACTCTTTAAAGTTTTCCAATATGAAATTGCTGCATCCCAATCTGCACCTTTTGGAGCATGATCGCGACCCTTTAAATAATTAAAAGTTGTTTCATCCGGTGCTATTAATCCGGCTCTTGCGCCCGCCTCAATAGACATATTACAAATTGTCATCCGAGCTTCCATTGAAAGCGCTCTTATTGCGCTACCACGATACTCAATAATAAAACCTTGGCCGCCACCAGTTCCGATTTTTGCAATCAATGCCAAAATTATATCTTTGCTTGTGACTCCTGCTGGCAAAACTCCTTCAACATTAACCGCCATCATCTTCGGTTTTGCTGATGGAAGAGTTTGGGTTGCCAATACATGTTCTACTTCGCTGGTTCCGATACCAAAAGCCAATCCACCAAATGCACCATGTGTTGAAGTGTGTGAATCTCCACAAACAACTGTCATTCCAGGTTGTGTGAGTCCTAATTGTGGCCCGACAACATGCACAATCCCCTGCTCGACATCACCAAGTGAGTGAATTCGAATACCAAAATCTTTCGCATTTTTACGTAATGTATCTACTTGAATCTTTGAAATCGGATCGACTATTGGTTTATCAATATCAATAGTAGGTGTGTTGTGATCCTCGGTAGCAATAGTTAAATCAGGACGGCGCACTTTACGTCCAGCAATTCGCAAACCATCAAATGCTTGCGGGCTAGTTACTTCGTGAATCAAATGCAAATCAATATAAATTAAATCGGGCTCACCAGATGCGCGATGTACTACATGGTCTTCCCAAACCTTTTGCGCTAATGTGGTGGCCATTCCAAACCTCCTATTGCATCTCATTATTTAAGATGATAGTATCATATCATGGATAAAGATCTTGGTGGAAGTGGTGTTGGAGTTCTTGATAAAGCGATCGCAATATTAAATGCCCTTGAATCAGGTCCGCACTCCCTAGCTGAGTTAGTTGCCGCAACTGGAATCGCCCGCCCCACCGCCCATCGTTTAGCGGTAGCACTTGAACATCATCGTTTTGTCGCTAGAGATTTACATGGACGTTTTACCATCGGCGCCCGTGAGGAAGAGTTAGCTGCATCTGCTGGCGAAGATCGATTAATGGCAATCGCAAACCCAGCGCTAGTTGCCTTACGTGATGCCACTGGTGAGAGTGCTCAGATTTATCGTAGGCATAGCGATACCCGCTTATGCATTGCAGCTGCAGAACGTTTATCAGGATTGCGAGATTCAGTTCCAGTCGGTACTGCACTAACAATGCAAGCCGGCTCTGCGGCACAAATACTTTTAGCTTGGGAGGATGTAGATCGATTACATCGGGCGCTAAAAAATTCCAGATTTAACGCCGCAACTTTATCCGCTGTTCGACGTAGAGGTTGGGCGCAAAGTGTTGGTGAGCGTGAAGCTGGAGTTGCCAGTGTCTCTGCACCAATTCGTGGACCACACAATCGAGTAATTGCAGCAGTAAGCATTAGCGGACCAATTGAAAGATTAAGCAGACAACCTGGGCGGATTCATGCCGCCGCAGTTGTCGCAACCGCTGCGCGAATTACTGAGTACTTAGCCAAAGGTTAATTTTTACCACTCGGCGTATGAGCCATCTTTCTGAACCCACTCCGGCTGTCTAGCGTCATTATATTTAACTGCCGCCGCACGCATTGCTTTCTCATCGACATCAATTCCAAGTCCAGGTTTTTTCATCAACTCTATATATCCATCTTTTTGTTTCAGATCAGAGTAGTCAACAAGATCAGCCAGAACTTCACCGGGATCCCCCGTACCAAGAATTTGTTCCTGAATTAAAAAGTTTGGCGTTGCAAAATCAATTTGAAGAGAAGCAGCAAGGGCAATTGGACCAATTGCACAGTGCGGGGCCATAGATACATCATAAGTTTCAGCCATCGATGCAATCCTGCGCATTTCTGAAATCCCACCTGCGTGACTTACATCAGGTTGAGCCACGGCAATTCCAGAACGTAATAAATCTTTGTACTCTCCTCTGGAGAAAAGTCGCTCCCCTGTTGCAATTGGGGTTGAAGTAGATCGCGCCACTAATCCAAAATGAGATGTGAATTCAGGAAGTACCGGTTCTTCAATAAATAGCAGATTAAACTCTTCTAAAAGTGGGAAGACTTTACGTGACATCGCTAAGCTAAATCGTCCATGAAAATCAAGAGCAATTCCAATGTCGTCGCCAACTTCATTGCGGACTGCTTCAACTCTACTTACAATATTCTTTAACTCTGTTGGGGTATCAATGTGAGCCAAGGCATCTGTTGGGCAAAATTTAATCACTTGCAATCCGGCTGCCATCTGTTGACGAACTCGATCTAATATTTCCGAAATATCTGCTTTTACTGGATACTTACCAAAGTTATTTCGCTCTCCAGAGCCACCAACATGTCCGTAAACTTTAATTCGATCCCGTACTGCGCCACCTAAAAGTTGGTAAACCGGAACTCCTAATTTCTTTCCGGTGATATCCCACAGCGCTTGATCAATTCCGGAAACTGCAGAGTTGAGAACAGCTCCCCCACGGTAAAACCCGCCTTTCATCATTCGCTGCCAATGACGTTCGATCTGCATTGGATCACGACCCATTACATGATCCATCATCTCATCGACAGCTGCTATTGAAGTTGCTGGCTTATATTCCAGTCCAGGTTCACCCCAACCAGTTATGCCCTCATCTGTTTCAATCTTTAAAAATACCGAACGTGGCTTGACATTAAATAATTCATAACCAGTTACTTTCATTTAATTAATCACCTTTACCATTCGGCGAATGAGCCATCTTTATGATGCCACTCTGGCGCACGACCACGATGGCCCTTAACAGAGGCTTCGCGAACTGCTTTCTCATCTACTTCAATGCCAAGACCGGGCTTGGTCATTAATTCGATGTAACCATCTGGCGCATCAAAGACTGAGAAATCAGCGATGTACTTCATTAGATCACCATCATTACCTTTGCCAAGTCCAAGAATTTGCTCTTGAACTAGAAAGTTCGGAGTTGCAAAATCAAGTTGCAAACATGCGGCAAGGGCAATTGGACCAAGTGGGCAATGTGGCGCCATTGAAACATCATAAGTTTCAGCCAACGCAGCGATTCGGCGGCATTCTGAAATTCCACCTGCATGACTCAAATCAGGTTGAGCAACTGCGATTCCAGAGCGCAAAACATCTTTGAAATCCCCACGTGAGAACAAACGTTCACCTGTTGCAATTGGTGTGGATGTTGACCGAACGATCAAATCAAAATGTTCGGTAAATTCCGGAAGTACTGGCTCTTCTATGAACATTAAATTGTATGGCTCTAACAATGGGAACAATCTTCGCGCCATCGCCAAGCTAAACCGGCCATGTAGGTCAATTGCAATATCGACGTCATCACCAACTAACTCACGAACTGTTTCAACTCTTTTTACAATATTTTTCACTTCGGCTGGAGTATCAATATGCTCAAGTGAATCTGAAGGAGTGAATTTAATTGCTTTCAATCCGCGAGAAAGTTGCTTTTGCACATTCTCTGACATCACTTTCAATTCCTCTTTGAGCGGCATCTTCCCAAACTTATCTCGATCAACTTGAGCACCAACATGGCCGTAGATTTTTACTCGATCACGAACGGCTCCACCTAACAATTGATAAACCGGAACACCTAACTTCTTGCCGGTGATATCCCACAGTGCTTGATCAATACCAGAAACGGCTGAGTTGAGAATTGGTCCACCGCGGTAAAAACCGCCTTTCATCATTCGCTGCCAATGACGTTCGATCTGCATTGGATCGCGACCCATTACATGATCCATCATTTCATCGACTGCAGCTGCAACGGTGGCAGCTTTAAACTCTAGGACGGGTTCGCCCCAGCCGGTTATACCTTCATCAGTTTCAATTTTTAGAAATAGCCAACGTGGTTCAACCATGAATAATTCATAACCGGTGACCTTCATATTGCTACCCCTTAATTAATTAATCACTTTTACCACTCTGCGAAAGAACCATCACGATGATGCCACTCTGGCCCACGGAAGCGATGTCCATTTACTGATGCTTCGCGAACTGCTTTCTCATCTACCTCAATACCCAAACCAGGTTTTGTCATCAATTCGATGTAACCATTTGGCGCATCAAATACTGAGAAATCAACCAGGTACTTCATTAGTGCTCCGTTGTTTCCTTTACCTAATCCAAGGATTTGCTCTTGAATTAAGAAGTTTGGAGTTGCAAAATCAATTTGCAAACAAGCGGCGAGCGCAATTGGCCCAAGTGGACAATGTGGCGCGATATCAACATTGTAAGTTTCTGCCATTGCTGCGATTCTGCGGGTTTCGGAGATTCCGGCAGCATGACTTAAATCTGGTTGAGCTACAGCGATACCAGAGCGCAAAACATCTTTAAATTCGGTGCGTGAGAATAATCGTTCACCAGTTGCAATTGGAATTGAAGTTGATTGCACAACTAAACCAAAGTGATCGGTGTATTCCGGAAGTACTGGCTCTTCGATAAACATCAAGTTGTATGGCTCAAGAAGTGGGAATACTCGACGTGACATCGCCATACTGAATCGGCCATGGAAATCAAGACAGAGATCAATGTCATCGCCTACATAATTTCTCACCGCTTCAACTCGAGCGACAATATTTTTTAATTCAGTAGCGGTATCAATATGCTCAAGTGAATCAGCAGGACACCACTTAAGTGCAGTTAATCCACGATCAAGTTGAATCTGTACATTTTTAAGAACTTCTTCAGTCTCTTTCAATACTGGGATGTTGCCGTAAGCATCGCGAGGTGTTTGACCACCAATGTGTCCATAAATCCGGACGCGATCACGTACTGCGCCACCAAGTAATTGGTGCACTGGAACGCCTAATTTTTTACCGGTGATATCCCAAAGCGCTTGATCGATACCAGCAACTGCTGAGTTAAGAATCGATCCGCCGCGGTAAAAACCGCCTTTCATCATGCGCTGCCAATGACGTTCGATCTGCATTGGGTCGCGGCCCATGATGTGGTCCATCATTTCATCCACACAAGCAGCAACGGTTAGCGCTTTAGCTTCTAGGACTGGCTCGCCCCACCCACTTATTCCCTCATCAGTTTCAATTTTTAGAAAGAGCCAACGTGGTGCAACAAAGAAAAGTTCATAACCGGTAATTTTCAAGGCAAGACTCCTGTTTGCTAGATTCCAAATGGATACCAGCGAGCCTATCTGGCTGAATTGGTGCATTCAAGGATTTGTATGAAGAATTATCAAGATTAATCTGTGTAGCCCCGAAGGGATTCGAACCCTCGTAGCTGGCTTGAGAAGCCAGAGTCCTAGGCCGCTAGACGACGGGGCCAAACTTATTTAGTTATGAAATATTGACTTAAGTATAGATCGCTGGGGTACCAGGACTCGAACCTAGACTTACTGAACCAGAATCAGCAGGGCTGCCAATTACCCCATACCCCAATTATTTTGATCATTTTGGCTTCAACCACGTACTAGCCCTAAGAATACCTCACAAAGTTCCGCAATTACTGATCTGCGTTAGCACCCCACTACCCAAGCAAGCAACCTTGGATCCGCGCCAAAACCAGATCTTTACCAAGCAACTCCATCGATTCAAATAATGGTGGAGAAATCGTGCTTCCAGTAGTTGCGATGCGCAGTGCGGTAAATGCAATTCTTGGCTTTAAACCTAACTCTTCAATTAAAGAAGCACGTAATACCGCTTCGATAGCCGCATGGCTCCAGTCATGCACATTAGAAAGATCAGCCAGCGCTCGCGTTAAAATTAATTGTGCATTCTCATCAGCAATTTTTGGAAGTGATTCAGCCTCAACTTCAAAATTTCTTACAAATAGAAATTTCAACATCACAGGAATTTCCGAGAGCGTAACTATGCGCTCTTGAATAATTGGCAACGCTGCTTTAACAACTTCTACTTCTTTAGCCTCTCCCTTAATCACTCCATCTTTAATCAAAAATGGAAGAGCACGCTTCAAGAAATCATCAAGTGTTAGCTCACGGATTTTATCTCCGTTAATTGCTTCCAGCTTTTTCATATCAAATCTGGCAGGTGATGAGTTAACTCTTTCAACGGTGAACAACTCAGCAATCTCTTGCATAGTGACATTTTCGCGGTCGTCACCTGGTGACCAACCAAGTAATGCTAAATAATTGCAAATTGCTTCAGGCAAGAATCCCATTTCGCGATACCAAGCAATTGATGTTTCACCATTGCGTTTAGAAAGCTTCGCGTTGTCTTGTCCCATAACAAATGGAAGGTGAGCAAAAAATGGATACTCAGATTCGGGCACACCCATAGCTTGATAAACCCGAATCTGTCTTGGAGTAGAGGAAAGTAGATCTTCACCACGAAGAACGTGAGTTACTTTCATCAATACATCATCAACAGCAACTGCCAATGTATAGAGCGGAGAACCATCGGCACGGACTAATACGAAATCTGGAACAAACTCATGCTCAAAAGTTAATTCACCACGGATTACATCGGTAAAAGTTGTGGAACCATCGGGCATCCGCATCCGTAATACTGGTTCGCGCCCAGCGCTCTTGAATTGCGTAACTTGTTCTGCAGTTAAATCACGGCATTTTCCATCGTAACCTGGCGCCTTTCCGGCACTCTTTTGCGCTTCACGACTAGCTTCCAACTCTTCCGATGAGCAGTAGCAATGATAAGCATCACCCTGTGCTAAAAATTTAGCAGCCCATTCGGCATAAATATCTAAACGTTGTGATTGCAAGTAAGGACCATTGGGGCCACCAACTTCAGGACCCTCATCCCAATTGAGTCCTAACCATTTCAAGGTATCAATTGCTGCAGCGATATATTCATCTGTTACGCGCAAACGATCAGTATCTTCTATACGGAAGAGAAAGATGCCCCCTGTGTGGCGCGCAAACGCCCAATCAAATAGTGCGGTGCGGATATTGCCCACATGTAGATCTCCAGTTGGTGATGGAGCAAAACGAACTTTTACTGGCCGATCATTGCTATTACTCACCAGCGCTCACTCGATTCTCACTTTTTAGATCTCTTAATAATTGGATTACTTAATGTCCCAATACCCGCAATTGTAAGTGATGTTATCGAACCTTCCGGCATTGGGCCGATACCGGCTGGCGTTCCGGTCAAAATCACATCTCCGGGAAGCAAGGTGTAAACCTGAGTTACAAATTCAATAATGGTTGGAATATCAAAAATCATATCTGCGGTATTTCCAGATTGACGCACTTCTCCATCTACTTCTGCCGTTAATTTCAAGTTAGTTGTATCTAACTCGGTCTCTATCCAGGGCCCAAGGGGGCAAAAAGTGTCAAAACCTTTTGCGCGACTCCACTGTCCATCCACTTTTTGTAAATCTCGGGCGGTCACATCATTTGCGATGGTGTAACCAAAGATCACATCTTTTGCGTTCGCTTTTTTAACATCTTTGCAAACTCTTCCGATGACAATTGCAAGTTCAACTTCATGGTCTACCCGCTCACTCATAGCCGGCCAAATAATTGCATCATCTGGTCCGATTACGGACGTATTGGGTTTGATAAATAACACTGGCTCTTTTGGTACTTCACTATTCATCTCAGCGGCATGATCTGCATAATTTTTTCCAACACAGACAACTTTGCTACGTGGGATAACCGGTGCTAAAAGTTTTACATCGGCCAACTTTAATTTTTCGCCGGTAAATGTAATTGGTGCATATATTGGATCCCCAACCAATACCGAGATCATTTGATTTTCATCAATAACACCATAAAGCGGAGAGACTGAAATCTCTTTAGCTGGTGAAAATCTGGCAATACGCATATGGGAATCTTATCGGGTCAGTTGTGTAACCTTGGTCGTTTTTCTTACTCGTTCAACTCGTTCAACTCATTTAAAAGGTACTGATTTTCCCATCTTGATCAACGCTAGCAAGTAAGGCTGATGGTGATATCTCGCGAATTGCCAATCTCGCCCGTGCAATTGGTTCACTTCCAAAAGTTATTGCTGCTTCGATAGCAGTCGCCCCACTTGAAAGTGCCATTCCCAGTGCAAGCTCAAGTGCATCTAAAGTAATTGAATCTAACTCAACTGAAGCCGCCGCATATGTTCTTCCAGTCTCATCTCGCACTGCTGCACCTTGTGTAGCACTAACTCGCACTGCAGTTGCCTTAGCGAGTGTTAATAATTTTTGATCTTCCGGATTGCTAAATGTCATCTTTAAGATCACTTCCTGATTTATCTAGTTCCTCATCATTTACAAGTTCAAGTAAAATACTGCCAATTCGCTTACGCCGACCGATTGGTCTTTCCGCGGTATATCGCCACTTTCCAATTGTAATTTCACTACCAGGAATAGGTACTTGACCTAAATGCTTTCCCATCAATCCACCAATAGTGTCCACCGACTCTTTATCTTCTTCATTAAATTCAATATCAAGTTCACGTTCCAAATCATCTAAATGTAACCTTGCTTGGATTCTTACTTTCTTATTCCCTTCACCAATCCACTCCAAAACCTCTTCTTCGTCATCATATTCATCTGCAATTTCACCAACAATCTCTTCGAGAATATCTTCAATAGTGATTAGCCCTGCAGTTCCACCATACTCATCAATCACAATTGCTAAATGGATTTGATGAGATTGCATTTCGCGTAATAGTTCATCAGCCATTTTATTCTCGGGTACGAAAGTTGCTGGTCGCATTAACTCTTCAACTTTTTCGGTTTGCTCAGCTTCTCTAAAATCATGAGTGCGCTTGGCTAAATCTTTTATGTAAGCAATACCGATAATCTCATCTAAGTCATCACCGATTACTGGGATTCGTGAATAACCTGATCGAAGTGCAAGAGAAAGTGCTTGTCGTAAACTTTTATCTCGTTCGATATAAACCATTTCGGTCCGCGGAACCATTACTTCGCGTACTAATGTGTCACCCAACTCAAAAACTGAGTGAATCATTTCATGCTCATCATCCTCAACAAATCCTTGCTCACGTGCCTGATTTACTAAATCACGAAACTCAGCTTCGGTCGTAAATGGTCCGCCTCTAAAACCTCTTCCTGGTGTGATTGCATTACCGATTGCGATTAGCAAGCGCGTTACTGGAGAGAGCACCACAGCTAGCGCTCCGGCAACAATGGCACCCGAACGCGCCCATTTAAGTGGATGCTGCCTTCCAAGGGTGCGTGGGCCGACTCCCACTAAAACATAAGAAATTATCAACATTCCTAGGACCGTTACTGAAAGCGCTACCCGGCGATCGGTGAAGGAATCAAGTGCGATCGTTGCGACAATCACAGTGGCCGCCAACTCACAGGCTTTACGTACCAACAAGACCACATTTAAATATTTACTTCGATTTGAAGTAACTTTTAACAGCCAGGCACTTCCGCGTTTTTTTGTACTAATTAATTCTTCAACCGCAATTCGAGAAATGGAATTTAGGCTCGCTTCAGTTCCAGCTAAAAATCCGGCAAAAACTAATAGCAGGACAATAATCGCGAAGTTAAAGGCGTTCATTTCTGCCAATCTTGAACTATCTTGCTTTGAAGTGCAAACATTTCAACTTCTTCTGCTGGTTCCAAGTGGTCAAAGCCCAGTAAATGCAAGATTCCATGAACTAACAAAATCCTTAATTCATGTTGCATCCCATGCCCTGCGTTATCTCCTTGCTTGCGGGCTACATCTGGACAGATGACTACATCCCCCAGAACTACAGGTACTTCGTCATTTTTAGAAATTTCATTTGGCCGCAACTCATCCATTGGAAAAGATAAGACATCTGTTGGGCCTGATTCATCCATCCACTCCTCATGAAGACGGGTCATCTCCGTCTCGTCAACAAGTGAGATTTCAAGTTCTGCTCTTTTATCAACCAGGAGTTCTTGCAGAGCAAATGCGGCTAAGTCAACTAATTCAACTTCAGCACAGGTTGCACCTGAACGATTATCTATTTCTATAGACACCTAGCGGTCTGCGCCTCGCTTAATTTGTCTAACCTGATTGGCCTCGTCATAACGGCCATAAGCAGCCACTATGTCACCTACAAGTTTGTGTCTAACAACATCTTCTTGAGTTAGATCCATAAATTCTAGATCGTTTACACCATCTAAAATATCTCGCACAATTCGCAAACCAGAAGTTACACCACTCGGTAAATCAATCTGAGTTATATCTCCAGTAATAACCATCTTTGAATTGAAACCTAGTCGAGTTAAAAACATTTTCATCTGCTCGGCCGAAGTATTTTGGGCCTCATCAAGAATAATAAAAGCATCATTCAAGGTTCTTCCCCGCATATATGCAAGCGGTGCTACTTCGATAGTTCCTGCCGCTAATAATTTAGGAATTGAATCTGGTTCGATCATGTCCTGCAGGGCATCAAACAAAGGTCGCAAATACGGATCAATTTTTTCATGCAAAGTACCAGGAAGAAAACCAAGACGCTCCCCTGCTTCAACTGCAGGTCGGGTAAGAATTATTCGACTAACTTCTTTGCTTTGCAAAGCAGCGATAGCTTTTGCAACTGCCAAATAAGTTTTTCCAGTTCCCGCTGGTCCAATACCAAAGACGATTGTATTTTTATCAATGGCATCAACATATTTTTTCTGATTGGCTGTCTTTGGGCGAATGGTACGTCCACGTGAACTTAAAATATTTAACGAGAATACTTCTGCTGGTTTGGAATCTGAAGTAATCATCTTCATGCTTCGCTTAACTGCATCAATAGTTATGATGCCACCAGAGCGCACTACAACACTTAGTTCAAGTAATAATTTCTCTAATAAGAGGATCTGGATGCGATCTCCAGAAGCAAGCACGGTTTCGCCCCTGACCGCAATTTCAAGATTTGGAAATGCTTTTTCGATCTCACGTAAATTTGTATCCCCTGCGCCCAGCAAATTAACCATTGAGATGCCAGTGGGCAGTGCAATTGATACAGCGTTATTCGGCTCCATTAATACCAGTCTAGCCCGGAGGCCAAGTAAAAGATCGGCCACCCATGAGGTGTAAGTGAGCGTGAAAAACGGTCTGACCCGCATCAGCCCCGGTATTAAAAGTTAAGCGGTAGCCCAATAAACCTTTTTCTTGGGCTAGCTCACCGGCTTTTGCCAAGAGTTTGGCGGCTGCTTGTGGATCTTTCTGGGCCACTTCAGCACCATTTTCATAATGTTTTTTTGGTATCAATAAAAGGTGAGTAGGGGCTTGAGGGGCGATATCAGCGATCACAAAAATATCTTGATCTTCAAATATTTTTACTACCGGAATCTCATTTTTGGAAAACTTACAAAATAAACAATCTTGTTCACTCAATTGAGAATCACCACCCCCTCTTTTTTCACATTACTACCATTTCCCGGTTCTAGACATTACAACCGAAGTGGCAGCAGCGCCAGCATTTGCAGCACGCAACACGCTCTCTCCAAGTCGTACTACTTTTGCACCAGCAGCTATAAAAGTATTAACTTCAAATTCACTTAAGCCACCTTCTGGTCCAACAATTAAAATTACATCTGCCTCTTCGTTTATCTCGATCTGGGATAAACGAGATTGAGCTGCTTCATGCAATACAAAGACATTTTCCAAACCTTTAATTTTTAAGATTAACTGTTCAGTTGAAGATATATTTGTTACCAAAGGAATTCTTGTTCTGCGAGATTGCCGTGAACTTTCGCGAGCGACGTTTTGCCATTTCCTTAAACTCTTATCATCAATCTTTCCAATACTGTGCTGGCTCTGCCAAGGAATGATCTCATCAACTCCGACTTGAGTTAAGAAATCTACCGCTTCTTTATTTGCATCATTTTTCAGAATTGCTTGAACTACAACTATTTGTTGCTTAGGAGCAGCTTCAAATCCACGAGTAGAAATTTCAACAATAAAACTTTTCTTGCTTAATTGACTGACTTTACCTATTGTCCAGTTTCCGGCACCATCACTAATTTTTACTTCTTCAGAAGTTTTCAGCCTTAGGACGTTAACTCCATGGTGTGCTTCATCTCCGAAAACTTCAATTTCACTCGCGGAAAAATCAGTGCCTTCTGGTACGAAAAAAGTAGATAACATCAACGACCAAGTGCATCTTTAAGGCGGCCGAATAAGCCATTTTCACGGTTATCTACTTTTGCACTTTCGGCTGTATCTCCACGCAAGTTTGCAAAGTTACGTACCAGCTCTTCTTCAGCTTTATTTAGTTTGGTTGGGATGACGACTTCCACATGCACAAATAACTCACCACGATACGAACTTCTTAATTTAGTTACGCCCCGGTTTTTAATTGGAATTACAGTTCCACTTTGAGTCCCAGCCTTGATTTCAACTTCGCTTTCGCCATCTAATGTTTCAATACTCAATGTTGTACCGAGGACTGCACTTGTCATCGGAATTGTGAGTGCCATATGTAGATCGTCACCGCTACGCACCAGATATTCATGGGCCTTCTCAACAATTTCTACATATAGATCTCCAGCAGGTCCGCCACCTGGTCCAACTTCTCCCTGACCACTCATCTGAATTCGATTTCCAGTTTCAACTCCGGCTGGTATCTGCACATTTAATGTTCTGCGTGATCGCACTCTTCCGTCTCCAGCGCATTCACGACATGGATCGGTAATAACACTTCCAAAGCCTTGGCAATTGGCACATGGCCTGGAACTCATTACTTGCCCTAGAACAGAGCGCGTTACTTGTTGAACTTCTCCGCGACCTTGGCAGATTGGGCATTTAGTTGGTTGAGTTGACCCAGAGGAACCAGATCCCGTGCATTTAGTACAAACTAAAGCTGTTTCAACTGTGATCTCTCGATCGCTTCCGAAAGTTGCCTCCATCAAATCAATTTCAATTCGAATTAGTGCGTCTTGACCTCTTTGAACTCGTGGCCGCGGACCTCTTGAACCGCCGCCTCCGAAAAAGGCATCCATAATGTCACCAAAACCAAAACCAGCACCAGCACCGCCAGCTCCAAAATTAAAACCTTGTCCTCCGCGGTCAAAGTTAGAACGCTTATTTGGATCGCTTAAAACTTCATACGCTTCGGTAACTTCTTTGAAACGATTTTGCGCAACTGGATCTGGGTTTACATCTGGATGTAATTCACGAGCAAGTTTGCGATATGCGCGTTTGATCTGATCGCTTGATGCATTTCTTTCCACACCAAGCACATCATAAAAATCAGCCATTAAAATCCTTCTTCTAGGAAGCGACTTACATATCTAGCGACTGCGCTGACCGCACTCATTGATCCAGAATAATCCATTCGAGTTGGCCCGATAATTCCTAAGTTGGCTACTCGTTCTCCTTCAGGGCCATACCCCGAAGTCACAATGCTTGTTGATTGCAGATTGGCATTGTCTTGCTCATGGCCAATTTTAACTTGAGTTCCATCTGCAGTTTCACCAAGCAGGTGCAGCAATACAACTTGTTCTTCAAGCGCTTCTAAAATCGGATGAAAGCTCGTTGCAAAATCACTTGGTATTCTCGCCAAATTTGCAGTGCCTGAAACTATTACTTTTTCTTCACTTCTCTCAATTGCCATTTCCAGAATTACATTTACTACTGAAGTTACATTTACTCTTTCGACAACTTCAAACTTATCAGTGAAACTTTTTAAGGTGATGGGTATTTGATTTAATTTCTCTCCAGCGCAAATAAGATTAAGTTGGCTTCGAAGTTGCGCAACCTGCGCTTGATTCATTTGATTTACTAATTCAACAATTCGTTGCTCAACTCGTCCTGTGTCCGTGATTAAAACAATCATTAAGCGCAATGGCGTGAAAGGTAAAATTTCAATATGTCTAACCGCAGATTTTGAAAGAGATGGATACTGAACTATTGCTACTTGCTTTGTAACTTGAGCAAGCAATCGAACAGTTCGATTAACTACATCATCAAGATCTACTGCGCCTTCTAAAAAGTGATCGATTGCCCGACGTTCTGGCGCAGACAATGGTTTGACGGTAGAAATGCGATCGACGAAAACTCGATAGCCAAGATCGGTTGGTATCCGCCCAGCACTTGTATGTGGCTGAGAAATTAAGCCATCTTCTTCAAGAAGTGCCATCTCGTTACGAATTGTTGCTGGTGAAATTCCTAGCGAATGTCGCGCAGCTAAAACTTTTGAGCCGACAGGTTCATTGGTGGCAACATAATCATCAACGATCGCTCGTAATATCTCGAGGCGGCGATCGGCGATCATCAAAAGCTCCTAGATTTAACAGGCTAAGCAGGTTAAGCATTGGCACTTAACTCAGTCGAGTGCCAAATTTACCCCCTAAATAGTCACTAAGGCGATCGAAAGGGCGGTCAGCAGGACAAAAGCCGGCAGTGCTGTGGATCCTTTGCCGGCCCGGAAGTGAACCCCAACGGCTCCAGCCATCACAAACCACAGCCCAACTAAAGCTAACCAGCCAATAGCGGTGACTCTGATGCCAAGCAAAATTCCGAAAGCACCAAGTACTTCAAAGATTCCAACGATCCGGGCAAGTGAATCTTTAACCCCGACATCACGGGTTCCAGATAGCCCTTTCTCATTTCCGCTGGCTTTTGATACTCCAGATAGAAAGAAAATAATTGCCAAAATGATCGAAAGTACTAAGTTGAAAGTTTCCATAAATAGAGAATACTCCATCAACTTTTAGCGGTACTGCTTATTTGTCTAATGCCCGAACTATTTGATCTGCCAGTAAACGGCCCGATATCGACAATTTGAGTTGCCCTGATTGCCATGCCTTCTCATCTAAGTGACCTTGAGCAAGATAAGAATTCAGAATTGCCGATTCCGCTTCAGTGAAAAAAGCTAATGGCAAACCAGAAGAGAGTCGGATCCGCAACAAGATCTCTTCAAACCGTATTTGCTCTTTTGTGAGCGTTTCATTTTCCAACATCGGCGATTCACCGCTACTCAGTTTTGAAATATATGTCGTGGGATGTTTTACATTCCACCATCTGACTCCCTGCACATGTGAATGTGCACCAGCACCGATTCCCCACCAATCATTACTGTGCCAATAAGCAATATTGTGACGAGCTTCCCCACCGGTTAATGACCAATTGCTAACTTCATACCAATCCATACCTGCCTTTGTAGCCAACTCATCTACTAATAAATATTTGTCTGCAGTTTCATCATCTGGTGGCATCACGACATCACCCCGTCGAACTTGCGCACCTAACTTTGTTCCCTCTTCGACAATCAACGCATAAGCACTTAAGTGATCAATCGGAAGAGATAAGGCGGCAGTAATGCTTTCTTTCCAATCTTCAATTGATTCTCCCGGTACTCCATAAATCAAATCAAGAGATACATGTTCAAACCCAGCCTCTTTAGCCTCATGAACAACTTCGCTTACTCGAGCAGGATTGTGTGTGCGATCTAAAGTTGCTAAGACATGGGTTTTCGCAGATTGCATTCCAAAAGAAACTCTATTCATGCCTGCTGTCCTTAAGTTCTTTAAATCAACAGCGTTTACTGAATCTGGATTAGCTTCTGTTGTTATTTCAATATTTTCTGAGAAGCCGAATTTCTCTCTTAGTTCATCAAGTATGCGTGCTAAATCAGCGGCTGGAAGTAATGTCGGTGTACCTCCACCAAAAAAGATAGTCTCAATTGGACGGACCTGGTTTTTGCCATTGAAAAAGCTGAAAGCCTGATTAATCTCAATAATTGCTGCATCTACATAACCTTGTGAAACTTTGGCAACACTGGCTTCGCCATCTTTTAATTCACTTGGGGTATAGGTATTGAAATCACAGTAACCACATCTTCTGATGCAATATGGAATATGGATATAAAAAGATAACGGCTTTAAATGATCTTTTGCCACTTTTACTTCTTGGCCTTGGCTTTATCTACCTCTTCATTTGTCGAAAGAGCCGCAATAAATGCTTCTTGAGGGACTTCAACGCGGCCAACCATCTTCATTCGCTTCTTTCCCTCTTTTTGCTTTTCTAGAAGTTTGCGCTTACGGCTGATATCTCCACCGTAACATTTTGCTAAAACATCTTTGCGCATCGCGCGAATACTTTCGCGAGCAATGATTCTGGATCCAACAGCAGCCTGAATCGGGACCTCAAATTGCTGACGGGGAATTAGTTCTCTTAATTTTCCAGTCATCATTACGCCGTATGCATACGCTTTATCGCGATGCACAATTGCACTGAATGCGTCAACGGCTTCGCCTTGCAACAAAATATCTACTTTTACAAGTTCACCTGGTGCTTCACCAATTGGCTCATAATCAAGGGATGCGTAGCCACGCGTTTTAGATTTCAAATTATCGAAGAAGTCAAAGACAATTTCGCCAAGTGGAAGGGTGTAACGAATCTCGACTCGATCCTCAGATAAGTAATCCATACCTAACAAAACACCACGTCTGGTTTGGCAAAGTTCCATAATTGCTCCGATAAATTCACTTGGAGCCAAAATAGTTGCGCGCACAATTGGTTCACGTACTTCATCTATTTTTGTCATAGGGAATTCACTTGGATTAGTAACTTTAACAATCGTTCCATCATCAAGTGTTAAGTTATAAACAACGTTTGGTGCAGTGGAGATTAGATCAAGTCCTGCTTCGCGCTCTAACCGTTCGCGAACAATCTCCATATGTAACAATCCTAAGAATCCACATCTAAATCCAAATCCCAGTGCTGCAGATGTTTCAGGTTCAAAAACTAATGCCGCGTCATTTAGTTGTAATTTCTCTAATGCTTCACGTAAGGCTGGATACTCAGAGCTATCAAGTGGATAAAGACCAGAAAAAACCATAGGTACTGGATCTTTGTATCCAGGAAGTTGGCTTGTCGCTGGCCGTTGTGCATTTGTAATCGTGTCACCAACGCGAGATTGCCGCACATCTTTTACGCCAGTAATTAAATAACCAACCTCGCCAACACCAAGTCCACCACTGGAAACTGGCTCAGGTGAGATGACACCTACTTCTAAAGCCTCATGCTTAATGCCAGTAGATAACATCTGAATCTGATCATGCGCCTTTAGATTTCCATCAACTACTCGCACATAGGTAACAACACCGCGATAAAGGTCATAAACCGAATCAAAAATAAGAGCACGTGCTGGTGCTTTTGGATCACCTTGTGGTGGAGGCACTTGGCGCACGATTTGATCTAAGAGTTCTGCAACACCGGCGCCAGTCTTGCCCGACACCCGAAGACAATCTTCTGGTTGGCATCCAATTAATCTGGCAAGTTCTTCAGCAAATTTTTCAGGTTGTGCTGCTGGCAAATCAATTTTATTCAACACTGGAATAATCGTTAAATTATTTTCCATCGCTAAATAAAGATTAGCTAAAGTTTGTGCTTCGATTCCTTGTGCGCAATCAACTAAGAGGACTGCACCTTCACATGCTGCAAGAGATCTAGAAACTTCGTAAGTGAAATCAACATGGCCTGGAGTGTCGATCATATTTAAGATGTAGTCGGATCCTTCAGATTGCCAAGGCAAACGAACTGCTTGACTTTTAATTGTGATACCGCGTTCGCGTTCGATATCCATGCGATCTAAATATTGGGCACGCATATATCTGGCTTCAACAACGCCAGTGATTCCAAGCATTCGATCTGCAAGAGTTGATTTGCCGTGATCAATATGAGCAATGATCGAAAAATTACGGATTTGTAATGGATCAGTAGCCGAAGGTTTGGGAGCTCGGTCTAACGGAATGGCAGGCATGAGCGCAGATCAGCCGATCTGGGTCAATTACTTAGCGCGGGAGACAGCCTTTGCCATCGCCGACTTCTTGTTCGCGGCCTGATTCTTATGAATTACACCTTTTGCAACTGCAATATCTAGTGCGCGTGATGCAGCACGAAGTTCTTGTGTTGTCATGGCTTTGTCACTTCCGGCAGCTGTTGTGCGGAATTTACGAATTGCACTCTTAAGAGCAGAGCGAACGCCTTTGTTGTTGATGCGTGCCTTCTCGTTTGTGCCAATCCGCTTAATCTGTGACTTGATATTTGCCATCTGTTCGAACACCAATCTCTTCATTATCCAGATCTTTGTAAAATCTGATCTCAACTTAGGGAAGTTAAGAGGCGCAAGGGTATCAGCGGAGCCCGAAGGGGTTCAAACTGAGCGAAATCAGCCGTTTTCCTAGCTAGTCCTAACCAGTCCTATCCATTTTTAGCCCCAGCCACAGCGATCAAGGCCACTTCCAGAGCGTAAACCGGGTCTGCGCCCCCACCTTTTACTTGTGAATCTGCATGGGCGATGGCGGTAATTGCGGTGGTGATTCCATCGCCGTTCCATCCAGGTAGTTGCCTCCGGGCTTTATCTATCTGCCAAGGTGCCAAGCCGAGTACTCCAGCCAACTCAAATGATTTTGCAGTGCGCCCCGCAGTGCCAACTTTTGCCAGGGTTCGCACAACTGATGCCAATGCATTTACTAAAACAACTGGGTCTGTTCCAGTTTCAATTGCTTGGCGTGCCGATAAAAGTGCATCTCCTAATCTGCCTTCAACTGCGGCGTCAGCGACTGCAAAACCACTAGCCTCAACACGTCCAGCGTACAAAACAGCGACCTGTTCCTCAGTAATTGCAGTACTTCCACTGACTTGAGAGTCGGAACTTAATTGATGCAGTGCCGAAATCATCTCTCGTAAATCACTTCCGACGGCAGCGACAAGTGCCCGTGCTGCATCTGGAGTTAATTTTCTTCCAATTGTTAGTGCTTCTGTTTTAAGAAAATCTATTTTTTCATTTTCTTTTTTTATCGGTTCGCAGCCAATCTCAGTGATTCCAATTTTACGTAACTTCGTTAAAAATGCCTTTCCCTTTACCCCACCTTTGTGTAGAAAAATTAAAGTTATATCCGGATCTGGATTTTCACAGTATCTTAAAACCTCATCTTGGGCATCTTCTGCTAAATCTTGTAAATCCCTGATTGTGACAACCCGTGGCCCCGAAAATAAAGATGGCGCAGTGGCATCACTGAATTGTCCAACTTCAAGATCAGGTGCATCGAATTGGGTATTTGTTGCGCCTTTTTCTTTTAAAGGTTCTAGGATTTTTGCAACAGCGCGATCAGCTAAAACTTGCTCCGCACCTATGCATAAATAAACTGCCTCATTTGCCACTTGAGTACTCACCTCCAAATACTCTTTCGCGTCGAAACCACCCGCAATGGCTTATCTATAACTGCCAGCGTACCTGAGCGATCCGTTCTCGCAATAGCACCACAATTATGCGAAAGCAGTCGTAGCGTAA
>BJFZ01000019.1 GCA_014190175.1 Actinomycetes bacterium
GTGCCATTTAACTATCCAATCCATTGCTTTAGGGTGGAAAGTAACTTGAAACGATCATGTTGATCGCTTCCTGGGTGGTGGGCTAAATCACTGAGTACCAACTGCGCACCATATTTATGTGCAATCGCCTCTAGCCCAGGAGTATTTATGGAGTTGTCAGCGACAAGGTAGTCGATTTTCACCTCTGGTGCATGAGTTTTCAGAAATTCAAATTGAACTTCAGGTGAAAGAGCGCTTGCTTCATCTTTAATTGACCGAGCATCAAGATTTAAAAATACAATTATCTTGGCTTTTGAATCAGCCAAAGCGCTCCGAATTTGTGGGACAAGTAGGTGCGGTAGCACGCTAGAGTACCAAGAACCAGGTCCAAGAGTCACCCAATCAGCCTTCTCAATTGCATCCAGTACCTCTGGTAAAACTGGTGGAGAATCCGGGATTAAACGCACGCTGATAACTTCACCAGCTGCCGCTGCAACTTCAACTTGTCCACGGATCACTCTTTCTGCCTGGCCAATTGAAAGTGGTTTTAAAGTAGCTTCAATTTCAATTGGGATCGCAGCCATTGGAAGTACGCGTCCCACAATTCTTAAAAGTTCCCCTACTTTGTCTAAGCCGACTACTGGGTCATTATTTATATTCCAAAGCGCGGTTAATAATAAATTCCCTAAAGCGTGCCCATTTAATGCTCCTTCGCTTTCAAAGCGGTGTTGCAACGCCTCGGCCCATCCACTTCCCCACTCATCATCTGCACAAAGTGCAGTTAAGGCCATCCGCAAATCCCCAGGTGGCATAATTCCAAATTCAGAGCGAAGTTGACCACTGGAGCCGCCATTGTCGGCAACTGTGACAACGGCCGTAATCTCATTACTAATTTCCCGTAAAGCACTTAAAGTTGCGGCCAAACCATGTCCGCCACCAAATGCAACTATCCTAGAGTTCACTATTTATCCAAATCCCGATGATTCAATGTTGTATCTATTTTCTGATTTTTAAACTCATTAGCCAAGAATTCTCCAACCGCGACGCTGCGATGTCGCCCACCGGTGCAACCTATCGCGATTGTTAAATACCTTTTACCCTCTTGTAAAAAACCATCCTGAGTCCCTTTAAATAGTTGCAAAAAGTTATTGATGAACTCTTTGGTTGCTGGATTATCTAAAACCATTTTTGCCACTGCACCATCTTTGCCTGACAAAGGTTGTAACTCTGGGACCCAATGCGGATTTGGAATGAATCGGCAATCCAAAATGAAATCAGCATCATAAGGAATCCCATATTTGTAACCGAAGGAAAGGAGTGACAAGTGGATGCCTCTATCACTTATTTGCGAAAAAACCTCGATGATCTTGTTTCCGAGTTGATGTACATTTAATGCGCTGGAGTCCAACACAATTTCTGCTGTTGCTCTTAAATCACCAAGTAATTTGCGCTCTCTAGTTACGCCATCAAAAATTCGATCTCCAGATTGCAAGGGGTGTGGGCGACGAGTGGCTTCATACCTTCTTACTAAAATCTCATCAGCCGAATCTAAAAATAAAATCCTGACATTTACTTGCATCTGTCGCAGTGCAGAAAGCGCTTGAGCAAATTCTTCAAAAAAGGCTCTGCTACGTACATCAATTACGACTGCAACTTTTTGATGTTCGCCCTCTACCTCTTTAATGAGTGGAAGCAACATTGCCGGAGGTAAATTGTCAACGACATACCATTGGCTATCTTCGAGAACATGCGCCGCTGTTGATCTGCCAGCACCTGACATCCCAGTAATAACTACTACTTCCACGACCCCTCCTCATTTGCGCTTTATAGATTCAGCAAATAATTGCAAATCTCAGATCTGACTCACTTGACTATCATCCTCGGCTGTCAAGTATCTCCCCGCTTGCCATATCGATCCCCGAAGCTGCCGGCACTTTTCCAGACATTCCGGAATCTCCCAAATACCCCACTATTGTTTTTGCCAATTTACTGCCAATTCCAGGCAGCTGGGCAATCTGCTCCTCTGATGCCCCTCTTAATTTTGTGACAGATCCAAAATGGGTAATTAGAGAACGAGCTCTTGCTTGGCCCAATCCTGGAATATCTTCCAAAGTAGATTCCAACATTGCTTTTGACCTTTTGGAGCGGTGATAAGTAATCGCAAAACGATGCGCTTCGTCGCGAATGCGTTGAATTAAATACATCGCCTCACTGTTACGTGGAAAAATAATTGGATCTTTTTGATTTGGCAGCCAGACCTCTTCTAGCCTTTTGGCAATTCCACAAAATGTAATATCAAAACCAGTTAAAGCTTTTGCGGCAGCACTCACCTGAGGCTTGCCTCCATCAACAATAATTAATTGAGGTTTATAGGCAAATTTTTTGATTAATTTCTCATCCGTTTCATTTTTATCTAAATCGCTCTCAATTTTCAATCTGTTTAACCTTCGAGTTAACACTTGATTTATTGCTGCGGTGTCATCAAGAGTTCCATTCTCTGGGAGATTGATCTCAAATCTTCGGTATTCGGATTTCTTTGGGACTCCATCTTCGAAAACCACCATTGAGGCCACCATTTGAGTACCTTGTAAATTAGAAATATCAAAACATTCTATTCTTAGTGGTGCTTCTTTCATTTCAAGAGATTCTTGCAATTGAGCTAAAGCTTGAGTCCTAGTGCTTAAATCGCTAGTTCTTTTTAAGCGGTAACGATTTAGTGCATCTTGAGAGTTACGTATGACTGTTTCATGTAACTCCTTCTTCTCACCCCTTTGCGGAACTCTAACTTCAATTCGATGACCGCTGCGATCAGAAATAATCTCTTCAACCGCATTAATCGATTCTGGTAAATATGAAACTAAAACTTCTCTTGGAAAATCCTCCAGACCTTCTGTCAGATAATGATTTAGCAGAATCTTCTCCATAATCTCTTCCGCCGTTGACTCATCTGGCCGCTCAACAATCCACGAACGGGCACCCAGGATTCTGCCTTTACGAACCAAGAAGAGAGTGACTGCTGCATCAATCTCTTCTAAATAAAGACCAAAAATATCTGCATCAGTTTGATCGGGTAAAACCACGGTATTTGTAGTGGAAATCTTTTCCAGTGCAGAAACTCGATCTCTAATACGGGCGGCTTTTTCGAACTCTTCGTTTGCCGATAGAGATTCCATTTCTTTTGTTAGCGTTGCCATTAATTTACTTGGGTCTTCAGAGAGAAAATTAATTAGCTCTTTCGTAAGTTGGACATGGTCTGACTCTGAAATTTTTCCCACACATGGGGCCGCGCATTTATCGATGAATCCAAGTAAACATGGCCTACCTGATCTCTTTGCTGAATTAAAAACCCCAGCACTACATGATCTGATCGGGAAAGATGATTGTACTAAATCGTAGAGTTCACGCAATGCCCATGCGTGCGGGTATGGACCAAAATATTTAACATCCTTTTGTTTTTCTTTTCTGGTGATAAATAATCTAGGGTATTTATCTTTATTAGAAACGGCTAAATATGGATATGACTTATCGTCACGGAAAACTACATTAAATCTTGGGGATTCGCTTCGGATCCAAGTAAATTCTAATTGCAGTGCCTCTATCTCGTTCTTTACTATTGTCCAGTCAACACTTGCTGCACTCCAGACCATTTGCTTGGTGCGTTCGGGTAAATTTTTTTGGAAATATGAACTTAGTCGGGAACGTAGATTCTTTGCCTTTCCAACATAAATTATTTTTCCAGTTGAAGTTCTAAA
This sequence comes from Actinomycetes bacterium, assembly GCA_014190175.1. The sequence continues at coordinate 3,732 of BJFZ01000019.1, forward strand.
TCTATAAACGCCAGGATCTGTTGGGATATTCTCAGGTCTATAGGAAAGCGGATCAGCCACTACTTCTCCCGCTCAAGACTTGTTTTAGAAATACTCCGGTGAAGCTTTTCTTATCTTTGGCTACTTCCTCAGGAGTTCCTACGGCAATAACGCTTCCTCCCCTTGAGCCTCCTTCAGGACCAAGATCGATCACCCAGTCTGCACACTTAATAACATCCAGATTATGTTCAATGACAACCACGGTATTTCCAGCATCTACTAATCGGTTTAAAACTACGAGCAATTTACTTACATCTTCAAAGTGAAGTCCTGTGGTTGGTTCATCTAAGACATAGATAGTTCTACCGGTTGAGCGGCGTTGGAGTTCAGTAGCCAGTTTGACGCGCTGTGCTTCTCCTCCAGAGAGAGTTGGTGCCGATTGACCTAATCGAACATAACCAAGTCCAACATCGCATAATGTTTTAAGGTACCTTGAAATAGCTGGAACTGCTTCAAAGAATTCATTTGCTTGCTCTATAGGCATATTCAAAACATCTGCGATCGTTTTACCCTTGTAATGTACTTCTAAAGTTTCGCGGTTATATCTAGCTCCATGGCAAACTTCACAAGGTACGTAAACATCAGGCAAGAAGTTCATTTCAATAGTGATAGTTCCATCGCCAGAACAGTTTTCACAACGCCCACCTTTGACGTTGAAGGAGAATCTTCCTTGTTGATACCCACGGACCTTGGCTTCATTTGTTTCCGAAAACAAGGCTCTAACCTTGTCAAACAACCCGGTATAAGTTGCAGCATTTGATCGCGGTGTTCGCCCGATAGGCGATTGATCAACATGAACAATTTTATCTAACTGATCCACTCCAGTAATTGTTCGGTGTCGTCCCGGGACCATTCGAGCACCGTTCAATTTATTCGCTAAAGATGTATATAAAATTTCGTTAACTAACGTAGATTTTCCAGATCCACTGACTCCAGTTACTGCGATAAAAGTAGACAACGGAAAAGATACATCAATATTTTGTAAGTTATTCTCTCGTGCGGCTTTAACAACCAGTTGTCTTTTTGGATCTATGGCTCTGCGTTTTTCAGGGATTTTGATATTTCTTCTACCGGAAAGATATGCTCCGGTTATTGATTTTTTCTCTGCAAGCAAAGATTTATAATCTCCTGAAACAACAACTTCCCCACCGTGCTCTCCTGCGCCAGGTCCAATATCTACAATCCAATCTGCTGCTCTAATAGTTTCTTCATCATGTTCGACCACAATTAGGGTATTTCCAAGATCCCGCAACCTGGTCAGCGTTTCAATTAATCGCACATTGTCGCGTTGATGCAAGCCGATACTTGGTTCATCTAGAACGTAAAGTACTCCAACCAAACCTGAGCCAATTTGAGTTGCCAACCGAATGCGCTGAGCTTCACCACCGGATAAAGAACCAGCTGGTCGATCTAATGACAAATAATCAAGTCCAACATCTAAGAGAAAACCTAAGCGAGCGTTTACCTCTTTAAGAACACGTTCAGCAATTTGGCGCTCTCTTTTACCGAGCGTTAATTTCTGCAAAAATTTAGCACATTCATTTATTGGCAATGCACAAAGTTGGGCAATATTTAAACCATCGAGTGTTACCGCTAAAATTTCACTTTTAAGTCTCGCACCCTTACATACTGCACACGGCGTCTGACGCATGAATGCTTCTAGTCGATCTCTACTTTGATCGCTATCGGTTTCACCGTGACGACGTTCAAGGAAAGGAATTACGCCTTCAAATCCAGTTGTGTACTGACGGGTTCGTCCATAACGATTCCGGTACTTAACATGAACTTCAAAATCATAACCATTAAGAATTGCTTCTTTTACTTTGGCACTCAATTTTTTCCAAGGCGCATCCATAGAGAAAGTAAGTTCCTTGCCTAATCCTTCTAATAACCTTTCGAAATATTCAGAACTAGTACCAAGAGACCAAGGGGCAATGGCTCCTTCAGCGATAGAAATCGAATCATCTGGAATCACCAACTCCTCATCTACTACTAGCCGTGTTCCGATTCCATCACATTCCCCACAGGCGCCAAAAGGAGAGTTGAAAGAAAAGGATCTTGGTTCAAACTCCTCGATTGATATCTCACAGTTCATACATGCCATTTTTTCACTGAAACTTTTTTCCCGATTCGGCGATTTAACTGGTTCGTCAACAAATTCAAGAATCACAATTCCATTAGCAAGTTTTAATGCAGTCTCTACTGAATCAGTTAATCGTTGTTGCGAGCTAGCTTTGGCGCTTAATCTATCAACTACAACTTCAATTGTATGTTTTTCTTGCTTCTTAAGTTCTGGAATCTCAGCTAATGTAAATACTTTTCCGTCTACTCTTGCCCTTGAGAATCCTTGTAAAGTTAAATCTTTAAATATATCTACGAATTCGCCTTTACGTGCTCGAACGATAGGTGCAAGAACATGAAATTTAGTCTCATCTGGAAGTGCCAAAATTTGATCGACGATTTGTTGGGGCGATTGTCGTGAAACTTCATCTCCACACTTAGGACAATGAGGTTTGCCTGCTCGCGCATATAGCAATCTAAAATAATCATAAACTTCAGTGATAGTTCCAACAGTTGATCTTGGGTTTCGGTTTGTTGATTTTTGATCGATTGAAACAGCCGGTGAAAGCCCTTCTATAAAATCAACATCAGGTTTATCAAGTTGGCCCAAAAATTGTCGAGCGTATGCACTTAAAGATTCAACGTAACGACGTTGGCCTTCTGCGAAAATTGTGTCAAAAGCCAAACTTGATTTACCAGAGCCAGATAATCCGGTAAAGACCACAAGTGAGTTTCTAGGGATCTCAATTGAAATGTTCTTTAGATTATGTTCCCGTGCTCCGCGTACAATCAGGTGGTCGCTCATAATCCGGCCGTCTCCATTCCGCGTAATTCTCGTTTTAATTCATGAATCTCATCTCGCAAACGCGCAGCTAACTCAAAATGTAGGTTTTCAGCAGCTGATCGCATTTGAGCGGTCAAGGATTCAATAAGATCCAATAACTCCATCTTAGGTAATGCTGCTCCCCCTTTCCCAGCGAGAATTTTCTTGCTCTTAAATCCCCCTATTGAAGGATCTGAGCTTCGATTATTCCGGCCCGCTTTGGCCAGTAATTGCTCAGAATCCTGCTCTTCCCTGGTTATGGAATCGGTGATGTCAGCGATGCGCTTACGCAGTGGTTGTGGATCCAACCCTCTCTCAGTGTTGTATGCGACTTGTTTTTCTCGGCGTCTATTAGTTTCATCGATCGCTCTTTGCATGGAATCTGTAACTTTGTCTGCATACATATGAACTTCACCAGAAACGTTTCTAGCGGCTCTGCCTATCGTCTGAATAAGTGAGGTTGTAGATCTTAAGAATCCCTCTTTATCTGCATCCAAAATTGCGACCAGTGATACTTCGGGTAAGTCCAATCCTTCACGTAATAAGTTAATTCCAATTAAGACATCATATTCACCCAGGCGCAATTCTCTCAAGAGTTCAACTCTTCGCAAAGTATCAACCTCTGAATGTAAATATCTAACTCGAATATCCATCTCTAGTAAATAATCTGTTAAATCCTCTGACATTTTTTTAGTTAAAGTTGTGACTAAAACTCTTTCATTTTTTTCGCTTCTCATTCTTATCTGTGCAATTAAATCATCCACTTGACCAGTTGTTGGCTTGAGCACAATTTTCGGATCAATTAATCCTGTAGGTCTGATGACCTGCTCGACAACACCATCGGCAACTCCCAGTTCATATTTCCCCGGAGTCGCTGAAAGATAAACTTTTTGGTCAACTCTTTCTAAAAATTCCACCCACTTCAATGGTCTGTTATCCATTGCACTTGGCAATCTGAATCCATGTTCGACCAATGTCCGCTTTCTAGATGAATCTCCTTCAAACATGGCCCCAATCTGCGGAACAGTTACGTGGGATTCGTCAATGATGCATAGGAAATCCTCTGGGAAATAATCTAATAAGCAGTTAGGTGCTGAGCCCGGCATTCGTCCATCGATCTGCCTAGAATAATTTTCAATTCCAGAGCAATAGCCCAATTGCCTAATCATCTCGATATCAAAGGTCGTCCGCATTCGAAGCCGCTGGGCTTCTAGAAGCTTGCCCTGCTTTTCAAATAGCGCTAATTGTTCCGCAAGCTCAATCTCTATCTCAGAAATCGCCCGCTCCATTGTTTCTCTACTAGCGGCGTAGTGTGATGCTGGAAAAATGAAAGCTTGGATATCTTCGGCTAAAACCTCCCCAGTAATCGGATGTAGAGTCAAAATCCTTTCGATCTCATCCCCGAACATCTCGATACGTAGAGCGGTCTCTTGGTACACCGGAATAATCTCAATTGTGTCGCCTCGCACCCGAAAAGTGCCACGTTCAAAAGCTACGTCATTTCGCGCATACTGCATATCCACAAATCGGCGTAAAAGTTTATTGCGCTCAAAAGTATCTCCAACATTAAGTTCTAACATCGCATCTACATACTCTTGCGGCGTTCCTAGTCCGTAAATGCATGAGACAGTCGAAACGACTATTACATCTCTACGGGTCAGTAAGGAATGAGTTGCCGAATATCGCAATCGTTCTACTTCCGAGTTTATAGATGAATCTTTTTCAATAAATGTATCGGTCTGCGGCACATATGCCTCTGGCTGGTAATAGTCATAGTAAGAAACGAAGTATTCAACTGCGGCTTCGGGAAGTAATTCTCTGAACTCATGTGTTAATTGCGCTGCAAGAGTTTTATTTGGCGCAAGCACCAGAGTTGGGCGTTGTAGTTTTTCGATCAACCATGCTGCTGTCGCCGATTTTCCAGTTCCAGTAGCACCTAGGAGCACAACATCTTTTTCTTTATTCAGTAATCGCTGAGTTAACTCTGCGATTGCCGTTGGCTGATCACCAGCTGGGGAAAAATCACTGATTACTTTAAATGGCCGCATTTTACGGCGAATCTCAGGACGCATCTATCAACACTAATTCACTTTGCAAAATCTGTTGAAATGAAAGTTTTCCACCATGCTGATAGTTCATTCATTAATTCTTCAAGCGTTCCTTCATTGTTAATCAAGTGAGTTGCAATCTTTTTTCGTTGTTCATCTGAATGCTGTGTGGCAATTCGTAACTGTGCATCTTTTGCACTCATGCCACGTTCTACTAGTCTTGCGATTCTTAACTCTGTATTACTTTCTAAAACAATTACATGGTCAAAATCCAACTGTTTTTGCCGTGAAATAGATTCTGCCAATAATGGAATTTCGTAAACAACCACTGCACTCTCTGGCAGGGTACGCGTTTCTGAGATGAACTTATTTCTTACTAAAGGATGTGTGATTAATTCTAATTTTTCAAGTGCATCGGCGTCATTAAATACAATCTTTGCTAATTTTTGTCGGTCGATTTGTCCCTCACTCAAGATTTCATCCCCAAAAAAGGCAACAACTTCGTTGTATCCATCTTCGCCTCTTTCGAGAGTTTCTCGAGCTAAGCGGTCAGCACTTATTGAATGCGCACCAAATTCTTCGAGAATGGCAGCGGCTCGGGACTTGCCCGAGCCGATGCCGCCTGTAAGGGCAATGAGAATCACTAGTACAAACTACTCAACTACCTAAGTACTCGACCACTTAAACCGTCCAGACCGCAGATTACCTATTCGGCGGCAGGGGTTTCTGTGCTCTCAGCAGGGGCAGCGACTTCATTTGCTTTTGCTTCGTCACGTTGTTTTTTGTGAGCAACAAACCGTGCTTGTGCCTCGGTGTATTTACGTTCCCACTCTTCACGTTGGGATTCAAATCCTGGTTTCCACTCTTGCGAATCAGAATCAAATCCTTCTGGATAAATGAAATTTCCGGCTTCGTCATAACGCGCAGGCATTCCATATTGAGTTGGATCAAAAGCTTCAATTTCAACCTCATGACCTTCATTTGCTTGCTTCAATGAAAGTGAAACTCGGCGACGCTCAAGATCAATATCAATGATCTTGACAATAATGTCATCATCAACTTGAACTACCTGCTCTGGAATTTCAACATGGCGTTCTGCAAGTTCAGAAATATGAACCAAACCTTCAATTCCTTCATGCACCCGAACAAATGCTCCGAATGGAACTAATTTAGTTACTTTGCCAGTAACAACCTGGTCAATTGCATTTGTACGTGCAAAGTGCTGCCAAGGATCTTCTTGCGTGGCTTTAAGTGATAGCGATACGCGCTCGCGCTCGAAATCAACTTCAAGTACTTCCACAGTAACCGGCATGCCAACTTCTACAACTTCGTTTGGATGATCGATATGTTTCCAAGAAAGTTCGCTCACATGTACTAAACCATCGACTCCACCAAGGTCTACGAAGGCTCCAAAGTTTACAATTGATGAGATTGTTCCGGAACGAACTTGACCTTTTTGAAGTTGATTTAAGAAAGTAGTACGGCTCTCTGATTGGCTTTGCTCAAGGAAAGCACGTCGAGACAAAACTACGTTATTTCGATTTTTGTCTAGTTCGATAATTCGCGCTTCGATCTCTTTACCAATATATGGAGTTAAATCACGGACACGTCTCATCTCAACAAGGGATGCTGGCAAGAAGCCGCGAAGTCCGATATCGACAATTAAGCCGCCTTTAACAACTTCAATGACGGTTCCTTTGACAACTTCGTCGCGCTCTTTCATTCCTTCAATAGTTCCCCATGCACGCTCGTATGTTGCGCGCTTCTTGGAAAGAATTAAACGACCCTCTTTGTCTTCTTTTTGCAAGACGAGAGCTTCGATGCGATCTCCCACTGAAACAATCTCATTTGGATCAATATCATGTTTGATCGAAAGTTCACGGGAAGGAATAACACCTTCTGTTTTGTAGCCAATGTCTACGAGAACTTCATCTCGATCTACTTGGACGATGATGCCTTCTACAAGGTCTCCATCATTAAAATTCTTAATTGTGCCTTCAATTGCGGCCATAAAATCGGCGGCGGATCCAATGTCATTAATTGCGACTGCAGGTGCGTTGCTCAAGTTGCTCCGAAGGTAGTGGATAGTAGGAATAGGGACAGCGGGCAAGGCTACGGCTATGCGTAAGAGCAGGTCAATTTCACGATAATTCGCTTGAAAACCCCGCTCAAAAGCCCTATTCGTCGATCTAATTAATGTGCGGCCAACTCCCAATTAGCGCCTAACCCAATATTCACAGCCAAAGGAGCATTGAGTGCAAAGGCTGCCCCCATCTGAGTGCGAACAATTCCAGAAAGCGCATCGGCCTCACCTTTAGCAACTTCCAAAACCAGTTCATCATGAACCTGCAGCAAAATTCGAGATTTCAATTTGGCTGCAGAGATTGCGTTTCCAACTTTCAACATCGCTAATTTCATAATGTCTGCAGCAGAGCCCTGAATAGGTGCGTTAAGTGCCATCCGCTCTGCAATATCTCTTCGGGTTTTAACATCACTTTGCAAATCAGGCAGATAGCGTCTGCGTCCCAAAATCGTTTCGGTATATCCAACTTTGCGTGCCTCAATTACAACATCTGCTAAATAATCACGGATGCCACCAAACCGTTCAAAGTATTTATTCATTAATTCTTGCGCCGCTATTGGTGAGATTCCAAGTTGTTGCGATAACCCAAATGCTGAAAGCCCATAAGCCAATCCATAAGACATCGCTTTAATCGTGCGGCGCATCTCTGATGTAACTTCACTTGCTTTTACACCAAAAACTTCTGATCCAACGGTTGTGTGTAGATCTTCACCAGAAGTTAGAGCAGCAAGTAGGGCCTCATCCTTTGAAAGATGAGCCATGATGCGCATTTCAATCTGACTGTAATCTGCAGTCATCAACTCTTCGAAACCTTTCCCAGCGATAAAACAACTTCTAATTAGTCGTCCTTCCTCACTCCTGATTGGAATATTTTGCAGATTTGGTTCCGTCGAAGAAAGTCTTCCTGTGGAAGTAACCATCTGTTGGAAAGTGGTGTGTATTCGGCCATCTGCAGCGGTTGCACGGATTAATCCTTCGACCACGCTTTTTAATTTTAAAACATCTCGTGATCGCAAAATCTGATCGATAACTGGATGCTTTGTACTTTCTTGCAAGTGTTGCAAAGCTTCGGCATCTGTCGTGTATCCAGTTTTAATTTTCTTGCTTTTAGGCAGTTTGAGTTCATCAAATAAAACTTCTTGCAACTGCTTGGGCGATGAGAGATTAAATTCATGGCCCACTATTTTGTGTGCCTCTTTTGCTGCCTCGATACTGGCTTTAGCAAAGAAAGTTTCTAATCTAGAAATCTCTTTCGTGTCAACAGCGATTCCGATCCGTTCCATATTTGCTAAAGCAATTGCAGTCGGCACTTCAAGTTCAGTTGCCAATTTAGTTGCTTGGGCTTGATCTGCTTTTTGTAAAAGAAGTGGGTAGAGCTCCAAGATTGCTTGTGCCTGCATTTGCAACGCTCTTTTATCTATCTCTGGATTTGGTGCAGCAAAATCCAACTCCATTGGTAATTCCTCACCAATTTCAAAAGATTGACCAGCAATCTCCTTCCCAAGCAAAACCCCAACCACTTCACTCAATTCAGGAGTTCTGGCTCCGGGGTTAATCAAATACGCAAGAAGTGCTAAATCAATACACTCCCCTGAAATTCCATCCACTATCCGTTTAGCCAAAGGTTTTAAATCAAAAAATATTTTTCGATATTTTTCGTTCTGTAACCAAGCTGCGGCGATTTCATGCTTTAGAAAAAAGTTCTTCTCGCCACCCTGAGATACCAAGATTTCAAATTGCTGATCACCTTGCAGCGAGTAAGCAACTGCACTCAATTGAGAGTTATCGATTAAATTTAAATCTTTAGCATTTTCAATAATTGCTATTTTTATATCTTCTTTACTTTTGTCACTTTTGAGAGTCGGTGCACTATTTGATTCCCTAGAATTATCCATTTTGTTTATTCGTTCTTTTAGCGCGCGAAACTCAAGTCGATCAAAGATCTGTCGCAGTTCTTTGAAATTCATATCAGCAACTTCTAAATCTTCAATTTTTGATTCGATTTCAACATCTCTAATCAGGTGAGTTAATTCATGATTTAATTTCACTTGCTCAATTCCGGATCGCAAAGAGTCGCCAACTTTTCCACTTATTTCATCTACTTTTTTAAGCAGAGTTTCAAGCGAGCCGTATTCTGCAATCCATTTAGTGGCAGTCTTTTCACCAACTCCCGCAAGGGATGGAAGATTGTCACTTGGATCTCCACGCAGTGCTGCAAAATCTGGATACTGTTCAGGAGTTAAACCATATTTTTCAAAGACAGCTTCAGGAGTCATTCTGGCTAATTCGCTAACACCCTTTTTTGGATATAGAACTGTGATGTGCTCTGTCACCAGTTGAAATGTGTCACGATCTCCCGAACAAATTTCTACTTCAAATTTTTTTGCTACAGCATTAGTTGCTAAAGTCGCAATCAGGTCATCGGCTTCAAAACCTTCTTTCTGAATTCTTTTAATCCCCAATGCGTCAACAACAGCAAAAATTTCCGGCATCTGAGATCTAAACTCATCTGGAGTTTTCGCGCGGTTCGCTTTGTACTCTGGAAAACGTTCTGAACGAAATGTTTTTCGCGATACATCAAATGCAACTGCGATGTGAGTTGGTTCAACATCTCGCAATAAGTTGAGCAACATTGTGGTGAAGCCATATGCAGCATTTGTTGGAAACCCAGTTGAAGTTTTGAAGTTTTCTACCGGCAAAGCGTGAAATGCCCGATATGCCATTGAATGGCCATCAAGCAACAGCAGCCGCCGCTCACTTGGTGGGCTCGGTGGATTCGGTGAATTCGATTTCCCCATATCTGGATCCTAGGTTGAGCGCGTAGGATTGGCAGATGAGCGCACTTAACAAAGATAATAAATTGAGCGATGAAAATTTGGCGGCCTTAAATGAGCGGGGTCGCGGAGCCTTAGATCAAAAAATGGGAATTGAGATTATCGAGGCCTCCCCGCAAAAAATGGTTGGCACTATGCCGGTCAGTGGAAATACCCAACCCTTTGGGCTGTTGCATGGTGGCGCCAATGTGGTCCTGGCCGAAAGCTTGGGATCAATTGGCGCTCACCTACATGCCGGCCTTGATCGCCGCATTGTTGGAATCGAAGTAAGTGCGACCCATCATCGTGCCGCCAAAAGCGGAATTGTTACCGGGGTCGCCACCGCATTATCTCTAGGCCGGACTTTGGCTAGTTATGAAGTTGTAATCACCGATGAAGAAGGTGTGCGCACCTGTACTGCCAGGATCACCTGCTTGATTTTGCTTGATACCAAAGCTGAAAAGCCCGAAAAGCCAAACCAGAAAAACAGGAATTAAGCCAGACTATTTTGGCCTTCTCTGTGTACGCTACCAATCAACTTAAGGGAAACGAGTTAATAAAAATGAAGATAGGAAAGGCTAAATTGGTGCGCAAGATTGCACTTGGATTGGCTGGCTTTTTCCTAATTAGCGGATTTTCAACTTTGGTAGCCGGTTCTGCTTTGGCCACCACTGAATCAACTCTTGCCGGCGAGATTAAAGATTCAACTTCAACTCCATTACCAGGTGTGCGGATTGATGTGACCGGACCAAATGGTTTCGCAACTCAACTTACCTCAGATGCAATGGGTAAATGGCAAGTCAAAGTCACTTCGACTGGTATCTATGACGTAACTCTTGATCAGGCATCGCTGCCAAGTGGGCAAGCGTTAACTGATGTAACAAAAGCAACCCGTAAAATAAATGTATTAATGCTCGGCACTACTCTCACGGTTTTATTCCCGATCGGACCAGGCGCTGAAAAAACTTCGATCCTTGATCAATCAGCGCAATTACTCGCCGACGGATTGATTCTTGGCATAATTATTGCTTTGGCTGCACTTGGCTTAAGTCTAGTATTTGGTACAACTGGCTTAACAAATTTTGCACATGGTGAACTTTTAACACTTGGCGGATTACTTACATATTTCTTTAGCGCAATTGTGGGATTGCCGGTTTTTGCCGCAATTCCAGTTGCTGTTGCTCTGTCTGCATTTATAGGCGGATACTTACAAGATCGTTTGCTCTGGAAACCTTTGCGAAAACGGGGCACTGGCTTGATCGCCATGCTCGTAGTCTCAATTGGATTTGCAATTTTTGTCAGATATGTTTTCCTTTTTATATTTAGTGGAGACACCAGGCAGTTGCCGCAATTTGCCGGACAGGCAGGGCTAGAAATAGGGCTAGTCAGCGTTACCCCCAAAGCAATCATGAGTACATCGGTCGGATTACTTTTGTTAATTGGTGCCACTCTTTGGTTGTTGCGCAGCAAAATGGGCAAAGCCAGTCGCGCAGTTGCCGATAATCCAGCGCTTGCTGCTGCATCTGGAATCGAAGTTGAAGCAGTAATTAGATCTGTTTGGATTATGGGAGCATTCTTGGCGGCTTTCGCCGGAATCATGGTCACTTTGAATCAGGGTGTGAGTTTCTTAATGGGCCAAGATATGTTGTTGCTGATTTTTGCAGCAGTAACTCTTGGTGGTTTAGGAACAGCCTATGGAGCATTAGTTGGCTCCTTGGTAATCGGTGTATTGATTCAGCTTTCGACTTTAATTATTCCAACAGAACTTAAATACGTTGGAGCATTATTTATTTTGATCATAATTTTATTAGTTCGTCCACAAGGCATTCTCGGCCGGAAAGAGCGGGTTGGCTAATGGATTTTATATTCATTGCGCAACAATCATTTAGTGCGGCATTAGGAGTTAACACAATAATTTTTGCACTTGCGGCTATTGGTTTAAATATGCATTTTGGATATACCGGCTTGCTTAACTTTGGCCAAGCTGGATTTTTGGCCGTCGGCGCTTATAGCGTTGCCACTCTTGTAGTCTCTTTTAATTTTCCACTTTGGGCTGCTCTATTAGCTGGGGTATTTAACTCGATAATTCTTGCTCTACTACTTGGTTTGCCAACTTTAAGATTGCGTGCGGATTATTTAGCGATTGTCACCATTGCCGCTGCTGAAATTATTAGGCAGATTGCGCGCTCGGCTACCTTCAACAAACATCTCGGTGGTTCAGATGGAATTACTGGAAAGTTTGGAAAAGATTTCTTTGATCTGAATCCATTTAAAGATGGATTAAATACTCCATTCCTGCGTTATAACGGCAATGATCTATGGGTTGTAGTAACAGGCTGGGCTTTAGTAATCGTAGTTCTTTTTGTGATGTGGCTGCTAGTTCGCTCCCCTTGGGGACGCGTACTGAAAGCTATCCGCGAAGATGAAGAAGCAGTTCGCTCTCTAGGTAAAAATGTTTACTTATACAAAATGCAATCTCTGATTATTGGTGGAATTGTCGGCTCCTTTGCAGGCTTTGTTTATGCGCTCTCTCGTCAATCGGTTCAGCCTGACAATTACGGAACCGCACTCACCTTCTTTGCTTATACCGTCTTAATTCTTGGCGGAGCAGCGCGCGTCTTTGCACCAATAGCCGGCTCAATTATTTTTTGGTTTTTACTCGTCTTTATTGAACAGATGTTGCGCCAAGCGGTTGGTGCTGGGTACATCCCTGAATGGCTCATTGGAGTTAATCAAGTAGGACAGATTCGCTTTATGTTAGTTGGTCTTGGATTGATGATGTTAATGATCTTTAGACCACAAGGAATTTTTGGTGACCGGAAGGAGTTGGCTCTAGATGCCCGCGCCTAGTCAAAATACTTCACGTCGCGATATTGCTTTAGCTGCTCTTGCTGGAATTACCCCGACCCCTGGAGTAAGCAAACCTGATCCAATAATTGTTGCTGACCATGTTGTGCGTAAATTTGGCGGCTTAACTGCGGTAAATGTTAGTCACCTTGAAATTCAAAGAGGTGCGATCACTGCACTGATTGGTCCTAATGGTGCTGGAAAAACAACTTTCTTTAATCTATTGACTGGCTTTGACCAAGTTGATGAAGGTTCATGGAGTTTTAATGGAGTAAAGATCTCGGGAACTCCCCCTCATAAAGTTGCACGAATGGGGATGGTCCGTACTTTTCAATTAACTAAAGCCCTTTACCGTTTAACCGTGATTGACAATATGCGTCTAGCGGCGACAAAACAAAAAGGTGAATCAATTTTGCGGGCAGCACTTCCATTTCTCTGGAATGCCCAGGAGAAAGCGGCAACTGCAAGAAGTGAAGAGTTGCTAACTAGATTTAAATTGATCGACAAGCGCGATGACTTTGCCGCTGCCCTCTCTGGTGGTCAACGCAAACTTCTCGAGATGGCCAGAGCGTTAATGGTTGAACCAGAGTTGGTGATGCTTGATGAACCAATGGCAGGTGTTAACCCTGCTCTTAAGCAATCACTTCTTGGTCATATTAAGGATTTACGCGAAGAAGGAATGACAGTTTTATTTGTTGAGCACGACATGGATATGGTGCGAGATATCAGCGACTGGGTAATTGTTATGGCTCAAGGTGTAATTGTTGCTGAAGGTCCACCAAATATCGTTATGCGCGACAAAGCCGTCATTGACGCATACCTTGGCGCACATCATGATTCCACTCTTGAACAGGATCGAGGCTAGCAAAATGGAACCCACAAAATTAGCCGGTGATGATCTATTACTTGAAGCTGGCGGCATAATCGCTGGTTATCTTCCGGGGATAAATATTCTAAATGGCTGTGATCTTTATGCAAATGAAGGTGAATTGGTCGGCATCATTGGCCCAAATGGTGCTGGAAAATCAACTTTATTGAAGGCACTCTTCGGTCTAGTCAAAGTAAGAGATGGATTTGTTAAATTACGTGGAGAAGAGATTACAAATAAACGTGCCGATGAGTTAGTTAAAAAAGGAATCGGTTTTGTACCGCAGACAAATAATGTTTTTCCATCCCTAACAATTGAAGAAAACCTGCAAATGGGGGCTTATCAAGCCGCTGATCAATTTAATGAACGGTTTGATTTCGTGACCTCTCTCTTTCCAACCCTTGGTGATCGTCGGAAACAAAGAGCTGGTTCCCTCTCTGGAGGCGAACGTCAGATGGTTGCTATGGGCCGGGCGTTAATGATGAACCCATCAGTTCTGTTGTTAGATGAACCAAGTGCGGGCTTATCCCCGGCTTTACAAGATGAGGTATTTGTCAGAGTGCGCGAAATTAATCGCACTGGAGTAACTGTAATTATGGTTGAGCAAAATGCCAGGCGCTGTCTGCAAATTGTTGATCGTGGATATGTCCTCGACCAAGGTAGAAATGCTTACACTGGCACTGGAAAATCTCTGGCTAATGATCCGAAAGTAATTGAGTTGTACTTGGGAACTCTTGCGGCAAACGCTTAAATTTCACGCATTGCGTTTAAAAACTGCTAAATAAGCTGGGTGGATCGGCCAAATCTTGGTGAGAGATGCCGGGAAATGCGGCAAATACGAATCCCGCAAAGTTTCAAAGCCATTTGCTTCAAATAATTTACTAACTGTTTTCCCAGAAGGACGATAAATATGGGTGGGATCTGAATCATAAAGTTTTGCGTATTCCCATCGAGTCAACCAATTGCTAATTGTTGGCATATGCACCAAGACGATCGCTCCAGGTTTTGCCGCATTTTTTATTGATTCGATGCCAGCAACCGGATTACTAAGGTGTTCAATAATGTTAATCGCCAAAATCAAATCAAATTTTTGCGCAAATGGATTTGGATCGTGCAGATCCCCTTGTTTAAAAAACCGCTCTGGTTTTCGTTTTGCGGCAACTTCTACAGCATGATGAGCAATATCCACTCCGCATAAACTTTTCGCGCCCTCAAAGGCATCTAATAACCATCCATAACCACAGCCAACATCAAGAACATCTGAAGTTGTTAAGTTGTGATCACTGTATTTTCTAAATGCATTAACCAGCATTTTGTCACGCCATTTATCAAAAATAGTTTGTTGTGGATCACCCTCTGCTGAAGTGGCGCCATAAAGTTGGGAAAAGTATTCATGACCAGCGTGTTCTTGGTTGTGCTCCATGAAGCTTTTCTCCGTTCTGTAAATTCAGATTAAGAATAAATATAAGTATAAATATCTGTCGTGGGAATAAGAAAGAGCCCCACCGTTAAGCGGGGCTCTTTCTTGCACTTCACTTTAAAAGTAAAAGTGCCTGAACTTTGTTATTAAGCGGCAGGTACGGCACCGGTGATGAATTCAGCGGCACGTGCTTCGTACTTGTCATTTGCTACATACTCATAGACACCCATTGTTGCTACAGATGGATCTCCGTTAGCATCGAATTCAATTGCGCCAGAAACTCCGTCGTAATCGATATCAGTGCCAGCAGCGATCAATTTTTTGCACTCTGCAAATGTGGTGCACTTTGTTCCACCTGATGAAACAGATGCGAGGTTATCTCTGATGGTTGTTCCATCAGTTCCCTTGCCCTGCTCAGCGGCGAGCGCAATTAGCACTACAGCGTCATATGACTCTGGAGCGTATGAGAAGTCGGTCAATTTAGGATCTACACCAAGTAGACGCTTCTTCAGTTCATCATTTGTGAATACGCCAGGAAGTGTTGCCTTGACGCCCTTCATGATGTTCTTTGGAAGATCTTTGTATGCACCTGCTGAAAGGTTTCCATCAACAAGGTAGGTCTTAACCTTGTTTGGTCCAATACCCTGCTTGATCAATTCGGTAAGAACTTTTGTGGTCTCATCGAATCCGATGATTGCAATTGCATCTGGCTTTGCAGCCTTTGCCTTTGAAACATCAGCAGAAAACTCAGCAGCTTGTGGGTTGTAAACAACCTGTGTTGAGGTTCCGGTAAATCCAGCAATACCGTACTTAGCAAGACCGTTTCCATATGCATCATCAAGGTTTAGGAAAACAGCGTTCTTTGCGCCGTTAGCCGCCATCAACTGTCCGAGAACTGCGCCTTGGAATGTATCTGAAGGAGCGCTACGGAAGTAGAAGCCATTGTCTGCATAGCTGGTCAAATCTGGTGAGGTATTAGCTGGTGAGAAGTGAACAATGCCAGCACCTGAGATTTTATCGATGACAGTTAGTGATACACCTGAAGATGCAGCACCAACAATTGCGCCTACACCAGCTGCGATATGTGAATCCGCAGTCTGTTGTGCAATGTCTGTACTTGTATCTCCGGAATCGCCACGAATGTGCTCGATTGGTTGTTCAAGAACGCCACCTGCTGCGTTGATTTCAGCAACAGCTAGGTCAACGCCGGCAAACTCAGGAGGTCCGAGAAATGCGAGGCTGCCGGTCTCTGGAAGTAGTGAGCCGATCTTTAATGGTCCAGTCCCTTTTACTGCAGCAGCTTCCTCAGCTGGTGCAGCTTCTTCTTCAGAAGCGGACTTTGAGCAACCAGCAAAGACCAAGCTTGCAACTGCAAATGCAGCAACAACCTTAAGTTTCTTTGAAATTTGCATTATTTCCCTTTCGGATATTTTCAGATTGTCAGCTTTCTCGAAAAAGACCCTCGAGATAAGCGCTTTGACGGAGAGTATGCCAGCAGTTGCCCAAATTCGACACCCCGAAAGGAAAATATTAAATTAATAGACCGTTAATTCCCCTACTGATAATGAGCCAGGACCCCTTCACTAACTAAACTCATTGAGCTGCGCTGATCCATAGCCGCCTTCTGGATCCATTTAAATGCCTCTGGCTCAGAGATCCCCAAATTAGCCATCAAAACCCCCTTGGCCCGATCCACCAACTTTCGGGCTTCCAATCTCTCCCCAATCTCACCTACCTCAGCCTCCAGGGCCTGAATCTGGGCGTATCTACCCAAGGCCATCTCTATAGCTGGACTCAGATCGCTAATCGAAAAGGGCTTCACTAGATAGGCCATTGCCCCAGCATCTCTGGCTCGCTCCACCAAATCTCGCTGGCTAAAAGCGGTCAGCATCAAAACAGCCGCCAATTTCTCACTGACGATTACTTCGGCCGCTGAAATGCCATCGATCTCCGGCATTTTCACATCCAAAATCGCCAAATCTGGTTTTAAATGTCGGGCTAATGAGATCGCCTCGCGACCATTTGCCGCTTCGCCAATGACGTTATATCCAGCCTCACGCAACATCTCAATCAGATCCATGCGAATGATCGCCTCATCTTCAGCGACGATAATTCTTGGAGCCACTTGCTGAGCATCAGGTGAATTTGCCACTTGCTAAGGGTACTCACTCAACCCCGATAAGATTTGAAATTGCACTACCGGCCTCGGTACTCCAACGGTAGAGAGGGCAGTCTCAAACACTGCATAGTGTCGGTTCAAATCCGACTCGAGGCACGCAACCGCAGATTTATCTATTTTCCCTTGAGATCTGAGGTACTTTTAATTTATGAGCAAAGAGCTAACTGTGGCCCGAATTCGTAAAGTAAATATCTTGGCTGGAATTTTGCACTTAACGCAAATGGCCGCAGTCTTAGCGTTAAGCAGTGATTTTGCGTTGCCGGTAACGGCAACTTACATGTCCGGTCCGCCAGGTTCCTCATTTGCTCCATCTGTAATTCTATTTAGCACCCCAGTCGGCTTAACTGTTGCGCTCTTCTTGGGACTTTCTGCACTCTTCCATTTTATTGTCGCTAGTCCACAATTTTTTGCGCGTTACAGCGCTGGCTTATCAGCTCAACGAAATTATTTCAGATGGGTTGAGTACTCAATTAGCTCATCGGTGATGATTGTGTTGATCGCTCAAGTAACTGGCATCGCAGATATAACAGCACTCATATCAATCTTTGGAGTAAATGCTTCAATGATTTTGTTTGGTTGGTTACAGGAAAAATATGAGACACCAGGAAATGGTGGATGGCTGCCATTTATTTTTGGTTGCATCACTGGAATTGTTCCTTGGATCGCACTCGCTTTTTATGTGCTTTCAATCGGCGGCGTCAGTGACACCACTGCCCCAGCCTTTGTTTATGGAATCGTCTTCACCATTTTTATATTCTTTAACTCTTTTGCTTTAGTGCAATGGGTTCAATACAAAAAAGTGGGCAAGTGGAGTAATTATTTGCGTGGAGAACGCACCTACATAACGCTCTCATTAGTTGCGAAATCAGCTCTTGCTTGGCAGATCTTCGCAAACACTTTAATTCCCTAGATTTAAACTCAAAAATTTTCTATAAAGATTTGATTATGCAAGTAGCCGCGCCAATTGTTCCGGCCCAATCCCCAAGCGAACCAAATTTAATTTCGCTCCTTAACTTTGTGTAAGTGCCTGCCTCATCCGCAATAGCTTGTAATTTAATTAGCAGCGAATCGCTGCGACTTAAGGCACCACCGGTAATAATGATTTTTTCTGGACCATATGTATAAATTAAATTTACGACTCCCAGACCCAATGCCTCTTGCGCTTCAAGCATTATTTGAACGGCTTCCTTGTTCCCTGCCTCGGCAAGGTCAGCGAGATCCTTGCCATTTTGTCCAGCAGTAAGAACTCCGCGTTCAACTCCGATATTTTTCAAAGCTGTGCCTGAAACTAAAGCTTCTAAGCAGCCATTTCTGCCACAGTAACAAAACGGACCTGTTGGATCAACGTGCAAGTGCCCTGCTTCTGGATGTGCACCATTAGCGCCTCTATAGACAACTCCATTATTGATTACACCAACACCTACGCCCGTACCTAATATCAAGCAGGCGACCATCTCTGCGCCCTCACCAGCTCCAAAGATTGCTTCACCAATACAAGCAGCATTTGCGTCATTTTCAACGATGACTTTGAGATTAAATTTGTCTTCTAAAGTTTTTTTAATATTGCCTTGAAAATATGCAGGTAATGTAAATGGATTATCAATAATTCCTGTTTTGACATTGATGGGCCCGGTAACTCCAAAACCAATACCAAGTGGTGGATGCTCTTGATTACTTGAAATCATCCTCTCGACAATTGAAATTATCTGAGCGAAGTTTGGTGAATCCGTATAGCCTTTATCTATTTCTACAAAAATTGGCTGTGAAACTTTGCCCAAGACGTCAACTTTGGCGACACGAATGTTCGTGCCACCAAGGTCAATACCTATAGCCCAATCAAGCATTAATCCTCATAATCTTTATGCAGATCCTCTGCATCTTTGTGATTTGTTGAGTTTAACTTAGTCCAGTGTTAGACCAAAAGTGCGACTGTTATCATCGGCACATGTCCAGATTCCAACTCATTGAAAACGCCCCGTACTTTGCTGATATCCAGGCACAGCCGGAAGCAGTTCAGAAATTAGTATCGGCTGACGTTCCTTTGGCAACAAGAACTTTGCTCGATGAGATGGCTAACTTTGATCGCATAATTTTGACCGGAATGGGTTCCTCTTTAAATGCGCTTTATCCCAGCTATCTACGGTTAGTTTCAGCTGGATTTCCAGTGTGGCATGAAGACACCGCCGAACTGCTCATAAATATCAAGGGACGTATAAAAGGCAGAACACTTTTCTGGATCGCTTCCCAATCAGGTGAATCCGCCGAGGTCGTTCAATTGCTAAATGAATTGGAGTCAATCAAAGGCGATGTCACGATTCTTGGTTTCACTAATTATCCAGCGAGCAACCTTGGGTCCAGGTCTAATTTTCTCTTCAATATCCTATGTGGTCCAGAAAATACAGTAAGTGCGAAGAGTTATGTAAACACACTTCTTGCTGCAGGAATGGCAACCTCTGTTGCTTTGTCGGAAGAAATAGATCCAGAGATTTTCAAACTTTCTAAAATTTTAAGAACATATTTAGAAAATTGGGAAAAGTGTTATGAAGCCCTAGATTCCGCTATTGCACAAAAAAGAATTTTTATAATTGGCCGTGGCGAATCGATGGCTGCAGCTCGTACCGGTTCACTGATCATCAAGGAAGCAGCACGCGAAGGTTTGGAAAGCCTCACAACAGCACAGTTCCGACACGGTCCGCTAGAAATGGCTTCAGAAGATGTAGCAGTTCTTATTTTTGATGGCTATGACGATCTTCGCTCTCTCAATTCATCGATGTACAAAGATTTGATTAAGCTAAAAGCAAATCCGATCTGGATCTCTGCAGAAGCCCATCCTTTATATCCGGGTATTTCAGCTCCCCCATTAACATCTCAACTTACCCGACCAGTAAGTGAAGTAATTGTTATGCAAATTCTCACTTTGGTATTGGCCAATCGTAAAGGCGATGAGCCCGGCAAGTTTCGCCAGATCAGCAAAATCACCACAATTTTATAATTCCATAATTCCTTCGTTCTGAAATTATTAGTATTCGCCACTATTCTTTGTTCCATGTCCCGAATCGCAAGAGATAAGAATGGGTTTCCTCCAAAAATCTGCATCCGCTGCAACCTTAAATTTGAGTGGCGAAAAAAATGGGCCAAGAACTGGAATGAAGTTAAATACTGCAGCGATAGATGCCGAGAAAATAAATGAAGCGGATTATCTATGTTCCCTTTGATCACCTACATCGCAAATTTGGTGCACTTAAAGATTCCGATCCAAAAGATGACCTGATTGTCTTGGTCGAAAGCGCTCGCATGACTACAGGGCGAAATTGGCATAAAGAGCGGCTCTTCTTTCTAATTTCAAGTGCCCGTCACTTTGCAAATTCTCTTGAAGCTGAAGGATTTAAGGTTGAGTATGTAAAAGCCGCAACGACAGTAGCTGGCCTCAGCATCGTTCAAAAGAAATACCCAAAACTTCCAATTACCTGTGCAGAGCCTTCGTCCTTTCGACAATTTGAAGCACTCAAAGCTCATGGCGTTCTTTTTGTAGAAAATGATTTCTTTCTAACGTCCAGGCCGCTATTTCACTCATGGGCTAAAGATCAAAAAAGTTATTTAATGGAAAGTTTCTATCGGAAACAAAGAACACGTTTGAACATATTGATGGATGGATCTTCACCTGTCGGAGGTTCATGGAACTTTGATAAAGAGAACCGCTTGCCACCACCTAAGAAATATGAAGGACCGAAATACCTTGAGCATCAGAGAGATGAGATTGATAATCAAGTCGCAATTGAAATCTCTCACGAGCCTACAACTACCTGGGCGACTACACGCAAGGGCGCACTTGGCCAATTGAAGAACTTTATTGATAATCACTTTTCTGAATTTGGTCCCCTTGAAGATGCGATGACCACTGATAACTGGGCGCTTCATCATTCATTGCTATCCCCTTACTTAAACAACGGACTTCTTCATCCAAGTGAAGTAATCAGAGCCGCCGTGCAAGCGTTTAACATGGGTTCGATACCAATCGAGTCTGCCGAA
>BJFZ01000020.1 GCA_014190175.1 Actinomycetes bacterium
GTGGCCTTGGCGCTCATCTCGCCAAGTGATTGTCATGCCAGGCTTCAAAACAGCCATTTCGCGAAAACGAGTCGAAAGAATTTCAAAAGAATAAACCGTGGTTTCGAAAATTTCTTCAGAGGGCCAAAACGTGACTTTGGTTCCGGTCTGTGAGGTTTTCTCGCCTTGTTTAAGTGGCGCTTGTGGAACTCCCAACTTATAACTTTGCGTGTGAAAAAATCCTTCGCGTTGTACTTCAACATCAAGCCGGGCACTAAGAGCGTTAACTACTGAAACACCAACACCGTGAAGACCACCTGAAACCGCATATCCACCGCCGCCAAATTTTCCACCCGCATGTAAAACTGTGAGCACAACTTCAATAGCTGGCTTTCCTTCGCTTTCAACAATATCTACCGGAATTCCACGACCGTTATCGGTAACACTTACTCCACCATTATTTTCAAGTACAACATCAATCTGCGTGCAATAACCTGCGAGTGCTTCATCAACGGAGTTATCTACAACTTCATAAACTAAATGATGTAAACCGCGTTCTCCAGTGGAACCGATATACATTCCGGGGCGTTTGCGAACGGCATCAAGTCCTTCAAGAACTTGGATCGCGCTAGCGTCGTACTCACGCTTGCCCTCTGAACTCAATTTAAACCCCACTCCATCTAATCCGTCTAATCCGTCTAGTTATCCGGTTCTAAAATCTGGTTTTGGCCGGCTGAATAAACCTTTTTCACGGCAAGGGGTTAATCCTATTCGGTATTTTGAACTTAACCAGCCAAAATTCGGCTTCTGTTGGGGACTGGGGGAAAGTAACCCCCTAATTAAACTCCCCCCACACAACTGGGGTCAGCCGTAGGTGTCGCGTGGACCACGCCCTCCTTTGACGGTCCACCCCCCACGTCTCCATGAAGGTGAGCGTGGTCCGACCACCTCAATCTCCTTCAACTCCAGCCCTTCGGCGCCGATCCGCCGCTTCAAATCATCACTCATCAATCTCAATTGGGTGGCCCATGCGGTGCTTCTTGCTTCGATTAATAATTTTCCGTCTGTTAACCGCATTGGTTTTGCGTTTTGAGCAATCTCGGCGCCAACGATCTCACTCCACCTGGTAAATAAATCGCCAATTTTTAAATGCTCACCCCAACCTTGATCTGCAATTAATTCAAAGAGGGATTCATTTATTAATTGTGGGCCAACCGATTGAGTTTCATCATTTTCTAAATTCTCTCTTCGCCCCACCGAATCTTCTTTACGAAAACGGTGTGAATGTCTACGCGCTGAAGCCAGTAAAGCCCTTGCTAAATCTCGTTGGTTACTCATTTAAGGTTCCATTACTTACATAAATTTTCCGATGAAGTAAATCCTGCGGTAAATCCTCTTCTACCGCAGCCGTCACAATCACCTGTTCACCATCCTTTATTAATTCAACTAAGGCTTTCCTTCTGGTCGCATCAAGTTCAGCGAAGACGTCATCAAGGATCAAGATAGGCAAATCACCGTCGGAACGGAAGAGGTGATAAGCGGCAACTCTTAACGAAAGTGCAAAAGACCATGATTCACCTTGGCTTGCATACCCACGCGCCGGTGCGGCGCCAAGAGTTAAAAGTAAATCATCCCGATGCGGACCGATTAGGGACAACCCTCTTTCAATCTCAGCTCTTCTCAAATCCGGGAGAGCTAATAATATTTCCGCTTCAATTTCACTTGCCTCGCGTTGTTTTAACTCTCCGGAAGATTTGTATTCAATATTTACATTATCCCCCGCCGCAATTTTCGAATAAGCAGCCACAACCAATGGTCTTAACTCTTCAACCAAAGCCAGCCTTGCTGCAATTACTTGGCTTGCTAATTTTGCTAATTGACCATCCCAGGGGATTAACTCTCTTTCATTTGGCCGAGTTTTTAAAAGCGAGTTACGTTGTTTGATAACTCTTTCATAATCTGTAGTGGTCCCAGCTAATCGTGGTGTTCGCGAAATTAATATCTTGTCTAGATAATCACGTCTTTCACTTGGATCACCTTTTACTAATGACAAATCTTCCGGCGTAAATAAGACCGCGCGCAAATGTCCAAGTACCTCTTTTGTGGATCTAGTTGGACTTTGATTTATCCGGCCTCGATTTGCGCGGCCATTATTTATTTCAATCTCTAATAACTCTTCGCGGTCATCATTCATAACTTTTGCGCGAATGTATGCCCGCTCGCAACCCAAACGAATTAGCGGCGTATCCGAACCAGTTCTGTGAGAAGAAAGATAAGCCAGATAACCAATCGCCTCTGCGAAATTGGTTTTGCCCTCACCATTGCTGCCGATAAAAGTAGTCACACCGGGCCGCAAAATTAACTCAGCGTTTTTATAAGACCTGAAATCAGTTAAAGATAAAAAAGTTAGATGCACTGTTAAGAGGAGTACCGCATTGGCATTAGCAAGTAGCGGTAAGAAAAATCAGATTCACCGTCGGCACTTGATTTCCCGGAAAGTACCGCCGGCTTACTTCCACCGGTAAACGCAATCTCTACATACGCGGAATTAACTGCGGCAAGTCCATCGAGAAGGAAGGTTGGGTTAAATGCGATAGATAAAGCTTCTCCGTCAAATGCGATTTCAAGTTCTTCGGTCGCTTGTGCGTCGTCGCCGACTCCTGCTTCAAGGGTTAGCGCACCTGGATTAAAAGCCAAGCGAAGTGGAACTGTTTTGTCAGCAACTAATGCAACTCGTCGCACTGAATCAACAAAAGGTGCAACTTCTACCACCGCTGTTGCGCTGCGCTCTGAAGGAAGTAGATGACGGTATGGGGGGAAAGTTCCATCGAGCATTCTCGATGTCATGACCTTTCCTTCACTTGCAAAACCAATCAACCGTTCGGTAGCTGTTGCGGCGGCAAGAGCGATGCTTACGCTTTTAACACCTGCTAATGATTTTGCAGCTTCATTTAAAGTTCGTGCGCGAATTAATGCAGCAGCGCTTGCTCTTGGCGCATCCCAATTTAATTCTCGTACCGCTAAACGATATCTATCAGTTGCAGCCAAAATTAATTTGTTTTCTTCTATCTCGACATACACGCCCGTTAACACGGGAAGTGAGTCGTCTTTGCCCGCGGCGACAGCAACTTGTCCTACGGCCTCCGCAAACAAATCACCCGACAATCTACCGGTTTCACTCGGGAGTTCGGGAAGATTTGGGTAATCACTCACGGAAAGAGTTGGGAGGGCGAATTTTGCACTTCCAGAAATTACCGAAACTCTATTTCCGTCTAATGAAAAAGTGACCGGTTTGTTTGGTAGCGCTCTCGCAATATCCGAAAGCAACTTTCCAGAAACCAAAACGGTTCCTTCTTCTTTTACATCTGCAACAACTTCTGCTTTCCCTGAAGTTTCCAGGTCGTATCCGGAAAGATGAACTCCTTTTTTATCAGCGTTAATTAGAACACCTAATAAAACCGGCATAATCGGGCGCGCAGATAAAGACCGGGAAACCCACATAACACCATCGGCTAAAGCGTCGCGCTCTACAATAAATCTCATCGCTCTTAACTCCTCTTAGGTGAGGTGAATCCTCTCCCATTTTCACTAAATATCTCTAGTCGGTTGAATTACTTAATTCTGTTATTTTTACTTATAAGTTTATTAAAGGTAGTAGTAGTCATAGGCTGGTAGATATCTGTGGAGAACTACCATTTCAGCAGGTTAAACCCAGAAAACCACCCTTATTCTCTGTGGATAACCTTACCTCTCTTGTGGAAAAAGCCCGAGTTAACCACAGGGCTACTAAAAGCCAAAAGCTCTCTTAAAAGATCTCCACAGCAATAGGGTCGAACCACTCGGGGAAAGCGGCTTTATCCTCAGATATATCCCCAGCTGTGGAACCCCCATTTAAGGAATGAATCAGACATATTAGACAGACTAAACAAGTCAAAGAGGCCAGGAATTTTACTAAGCCGAAATTAATTTCCAGTTCGCGCCTGGGTCCGGATCCGGTTGGTTAGCTCTGTTACTTGGTTATAAATAGATCTTCTTTCAGCCATCAACTGTCTAATTTTTCGATCGGCGTGCATCACGGTGGTGTGATCGCGGCCGCCAAAAGTTTGGCCAATTTTAGGCAAAGACAGTTCAGTTAACTCTCGACAAAGGTACATCGCAACTTGCCGAGCATTTACTAAAGCTCGAGAACGCGAAGTGCCGCATAGATCATCAATAGTGAGGCTGAAATAAGATGAAGTTTGCGCCATGATCGTTGCCGCCGTGATCTCAGGGCCGTGATCGTCAGGAATTAAATCTTTCAAAACAATTTCAGCTAGTGAGAGATCTACGCCTTGGCGATTTAAACTCGCGAAGGCGGTAACGCGAATCAACGCACCTTCTAGTTCGCGGATATTTGTTGAGATTTTGCTGGCGATATATTCCAAAACATCATCTGGTGCGTTGAGGCGATCTTGTGCTGCTTTTTTGCGCAAAATGGCAATTCTAGTTTCTAATTCGGGAGGTTGGATATCTGTAATCAAACCCCATTCGAATCGGGAGCGGAGTCGATCTTCCAAAGTTGCCAATTGTTTTGGCGGGCGGTCACTAGAAATTACAATTTGTTTGTTAGCGTTATAAAGCGTATTAAAAGTATGGAAAAACTCTTCCTGGGTCCGCTCTTTATTTTCTAAGAATTGAATGTCATCAACTAAAAGTAGATCCACATCACGATAACGTTTTTGAAATACCGCGGCTTTATCATCGCGAATAGAGTTAATAAAATCATTTGTAAACTCTTCACTCGAAACGTAACGAACGCGCAATCCACTATAAAGTTCGCGGGCATATGCGCCAATTGCGTGAAGTAAATGTGTTTTACCAAGACCTGATTCACCATAAATAAATAGAGGGTTATACGCCTTTCCTGGGGCCTCGGCCACAGCGACCGCAGCAGCATGAGCAAAACGATTTGAGGAACCGATTACAAATGTTTCAAAAATATAACGTGGATTTAATTGGTAGGGCTCTTTACTTAATAAAGGCTCGTTGCCACGACCGGTGCCAGCTCTTTGCGGAGCGGTTTCTTCTTCAATAACTGGGGTGGGTTCAACTTCTGGGCGCTGGGCGACTTCGAGTGATTCATCAATTGTTACTGCTACGCGAACTTCACGATTAAGTTCATATGAAAGAGTTTCGGTAATCAGAGAACGCAACCTGGTTTCCAAAACATCTTTGGCAAATGCATTTGGTGCAGCGATAAGAATCGTGGTGCTGCCATTGCTATCAATGACACCCATTGGCCGGGTTAAACTTAAAAATGCACGATGTTGCGGGGCGTCTTCGGCAATCTTTTTAATTGTGCCCGCCCAAAGGGTCGGCAAGTCCAGTGTTACTTCAACTGAAAGGGAGTCAGTCACTAAAACCTCATTTTCTATACTTACCCACTGCTTTATCCACAAAGTTATCCACAAACTGTGGGGTAATACTTAGCAATTGTCCGTTTTGTCGGAACCCTGCCACCCAATAAGTAGGTAAAACCCGCTAGCCTGTGGAGAAGGTTGGACGATAGCGAGTATTTACTGCAATGACAAATAGTTATCCACAACTCTAAACCTGACCTTTGGAGTTGTGGAGCGAGCTTTTGCAAAACCCAGAGTTTGACCGCACTCCCCGAAGGGCCGTACCTTTAGCCGCCTGAGCGAGTAGCACGCTCTTACCCCAAAAGCGCTAGGAGCAGTCAAGTGTCAAAACGTACTTTCCAGCCAAATAACCGTCGCCGCGCAAAAAAGCATGGTTTCCGCGCACGCATGGCAACTCGTGCAGGTCGCGCAGTTCTTTCAGCACGTCGTGCAAAAGGACGCTTGCGTATCTCTGCCTAATTGCAGCGATTTGCGGGCCAAGCCGAGTCAAGTCAAGCTCAGTTAAGCAAAGTTAAAGAGGCTTAAGAGATGCTTCCGGCCGTAAATAGATTGAGAAAGAAATCGGATTTCGCAATTGCACTTAGCGGAAGAAAAATAAACTCAAAATCTTTTCAACTCTTTCTCCATAGAAGTTCGGAGAATGCTCCACCGAAAGCGGGGCTGATTGTGGCAAAGAGTGTAGGTAACTCTGTGGTTCGCCATCGCGTTGCGCGAAAATTGCGCCATGCCATTTCCCCAATTCTCCCGTTATTGCCAAATGGTTCCTTGTTAGTGGCGCGAGCTCTCCCGCAGAGTGCTTCAGAGATTTCATCAACTCAATTAAGTGATGAATTCGAAGCTGCGTTAAAAAAGGCATTGGCATGAACCAACTCGCAAAATTTCCGATCGCATTAATTAAGGGATATCAAAAATGGATATCGCCATCAATGGTTCCTCGTTGTAAGTACTACCCAACTTGTTCCAACTACGCGTTATCCGCATTTCAAGAGCGTGGAGTCATTATTGGGATTGGGCTTACGGGCTGGCGTTTATTACGCTGTAACCCTTGGTCTAAAGGCGGAATTGATTACTTTTCAGCAAGTTCAAGGGAACAGGGGCTAATTCGTGGGGATTTTTAATCCGCTATACAACGCCGTTTCATGGGTCATCATGTTTTTTCACGGCTTGCTTGCGCCATTGTTCGGAGCCGAGAGTGGAGTCACTTGGGGCTTTGCCATTATCGGACTTGTAATTCTGATTCGTATTTTGCTCATTCCACTTTTTGTTAAACAAATTAAAAGTCAACGCGCATTGACTGTTTTACAACCAGAGTTAAAAGAGATTCAGAAAAAATATAAAGATGATCGGCAAAAACAATCTGAAGAGATGATGAAGCTCTACCAAAAACATGGCACGAATCCACTTGCTTCCTGTTTTCCAATATTGGCTCAAGCCCCAATCTTTTTCGCATTATTCGGTGTTTTAAATGGAATCGGGCAAGGGATCCCGCGCGGTGTATTAACTGCTGCAGATGTTTCTAGCGCTGGCGCGGCAACAATTTTTGGTGCGCCAATTTCACAAACATTTTTAGGAAGCTCTGACAGCATGGTCAAAGTTGTTGCAATGATCATGATTATTTTGATGTCTGCTTCTACATTTATTACCCAACGACAATTAATGGTTAAGGGAATGCCAAAAAATACTGGTGCTCCAAATATGATGTTGCAACAACAAAAAATTATGTTGTATTTATTTCCAGTAATTTTTGCAGTGACCGGAGTTAATTTTCCTGTTGGAGTTTTGTTGTATTGGTTAACAACAAATCTTTGGACAATGGGACAACAGTTTTATGTAATTAAAAGAAATCCAACCCCAGGATCACCAGCGTATGAAGAGTTGGAAGCAAAGCGGGCGTTAAAAAATGGAGTTAAACCAACAGATGATGAAGCACCTGGCGATGTTGTGATTGAGGAGCCAAAAGGGCAGCGCTCACAACCTAAAAAAGATAAGAAAAAGAAGAATCCCAAGAATCCCAAGAATCCCAAGAATCCTAGGTAATAGTACAAAGCACCATAAATTTTACATACCGCCCAAAATGGGTGGTTGGTTGAGCAGGAGGCAGAGATGGAAAAGACCGAGAAATTAGAGAAGCCAGATAAATTAGAAAAGAGTGAGATTTCACGTTTAGAGGAAGAAGGCGACCTCGCCGCAGATTACCTAGAGGTTTTGCTCGATATTGCTGATCTGCCTGGGGATATTGATATTGATGTTGAAAATGGCCGGGCGGCGCTGGCAATTGAAGGTGGCGAGCTGACCCACCTAATCGGTGAAGAGGGAGAGGTTCTTGAGGCGCTTCAGGAGTTGACCCGAATGGCAGTTCAGCAAAATACCGGTGACCGTTCCCGATTAATGCTAGATATTGAAGGGTTCCGCGATAAGAAAAAGAGCGCGTTACGCACCCTTGCCCAAGAGCGTGCCGAAGAGGTTAAAAGCACCGGGGAGTCGATTACCTTGGCTCCGATGAATGCTTTTGAGCGCAAAGTCATCCATGACACCATCGGTGAATTGGGGCTCGCGAGCGAATCCGAAGGCGAAGAGCCAAATCGCTGTGTTGTAATCCTGCCAGTTTCCTAAAAAAAGGGGCGCTTCGGTGGATGTTTCACGGGAAACCTTAACTCCGATATTTGGGGATCTCACCGATCAGGCGATTGAGTACGGCCAAATATTGGGAAGTACTGCGGTTGAGCGAGGGTTGATTGGACCGCGCGAAGTCGATCGAATCTGGGATCGGCACATCTTTAACTCATTGCCGCTGATTACTTTGCTGCCTAATAGTGCGACGGTTATTGATATTGGAAGTGGGGCTGGACTTCCGGGGATCGTGCTCGGATTGGCCCGGCCAGATCTACAGATAACTTTGTTGGAACCTTTGGAGCGCAGGGCCAGCTTCCTCTTGGAGGTAATTACCCAACTTGGATTAGCCAACCTACAAGTTGTGCGTGGCCGGGCCGAGCAGCATAAATCGCGGTATCAAATAGTGACTGCTAGGGCGGTGGCTCCTTTGTCGAAGTTGTTACAGATTAGTTGGCGGTTGGTCGCTCCAGGAGGAAAGTTGCTCGCTTTGAAGGGGGAAAACGCCGAGAGTGAGTTGGCGGCGGCCCCAATGAGTCGATTTAACCCTAGTAAGGCAGAGGTAATTCTGGCCTCCTACTCACTATTGCCGGAGCAACCCCCAGTACGGGTGATTTCCATCGAAAAGGCTGGTTAACTCACCCTCGTGGATTCACGTGAAACAACTCAAGCCAAGCAAAGTAAAAACGGTGGCGGTAAAAAGGTAGTTGGCACCCGCAGGTTGCGCGAACCACTTCCAAAACCAAAAGTTAGTCGAATCTTCACTGTCGCAAATCAAAAGGGTGGAGTCGGCAAGACAACGACCGCGGTAAATATTGCAGCGGCGCTGGCAATGGGCGGTTTAAAAGTTTTGGTTATTGATTTAGATCCGCAGGGTAATGCCAGCACTGCGTTAGGTGCAGATCGCAGTGAAGAGGTAGCTGGCAGTTATGAAGTCTTAGTTGAAAACAAAACGATCGCCGAGTTAATGCAAAAAGCGCCCGGTTTTCCAGAACTTTATTGTTTGCCAGCCAGTGTTAATTTAGCTGGAGCGGAAATTGATTTGGTTTCACTTGATCGCCGCGAATCTCGATTGAAAGAAGCAATTTTAAATTTAACCAACACCAACAAATTTGATTACATAATTATTGATTGTCCACCAAGTCTTGGCTTACTCACAATTAATGCATTAATTGCGGCTGATGAATTATTAATTCCAATTCAATGTGAGTATTACGCACTCGAAGGAGTTGCACAGTTATTAAATATTATTTCGCGGGTGACCGCCGGTGCTAATCCAACATTACATATTTCAGCGATCTTATTAACTATGTTTGATGGGCGAACTCGATTGGCGAATGATGTCGCTGCAACTGTGCGCGAACATTTTCCACGGGAAGTATTGCAAAGTGTAATTCCGCGTGCGGTGCGCGTTTCAGAAGCGCCCTCTTACGGACAAACAGTAATGACTTATGACATGGCATCACCTGGTGCAATTGCATACTTAAATGCTGCACGCGAAATTTGCGAACGAGATAACCGACAGGAGCTAACAAAATGAGTACACGCAAAGGTGGATTAGGCCGTGGGCTCGGTGCGTTAATTCCGACAAGTGAACCAGTGCAATTAACAAAAAGTGTTGCTGGAGTTGAAGTGGAAGTTGCGAATTTAAAAGAGGTTTTAATTTCGCAAATTTCACCTAACCCGCGTCAACCGCGTACAGTTTTTGATGAAGAGGCTTTAAATGAACTCGTTACTTCGATAAAAGAGGTTGGGATTTTACAACCACCGGTTGTTCGAAATGTTGGTGGCGCAGGTAGCGGAAAATATGAATTAGTAATGGGCGAGCGGCGTTTTCGTGCCGCAAAAGCAGCGGGATTAACCCAAATCCCGGTCATAATCAGACAAACACCTGATGATCAACTTTTGCGTGAGGCCTTATTAGAAAATATTCATCGCAGTCAATTAAATGCACTAGAAGAAGGCGCGGCATATAGCCAATTACTTACCGATTTTAATTACACCCATGATGAGTTAGCGCTACGGATCGGTCGTTCTAGGCCACACATCTCAAATACTTTGCGGCTATTGCAACTTCCGCCAACCGTGCAACGCCGAGTCGCGGCGGGAGTTTTATCAGCCGGTCATGCCAGAGCTTTACTTTCACTGGAAGGTGAAGTGGCGATGGAGAAGTTAGCCGCTCGAATAGTTGCAGAAGGATTAAGTGTTAGAGCTACCGAAGAGATTGTTTCAATGGGAAGTAAAGCAAGTAAACCCGCAAAAGTTAAGAAAGCAAAACCTCGTAATGTTGAATTGGAAGAGATTGGTAATCAACTCGGGGATCATCTCGACACTCGAGTTACAGTTGAAATGGGCAGCGGTAAGAGCAACGGAAAATTGATAATTGAGTTTGCATCTGGTGTTGATTTACAACGCATCATTAAGGAGATTAAGGGATAGAAATGGAAAAATTAACTCTTTCATCACTTGGCATCCCTCGAGTTCTAAATGCCGCAACCACATATACCCGTATCGGTGGATCCCGAATGGCACCCGAGGTATTAGCAGCGATGGTGCAGGGAGCCAGTGATTTTGTCGAGATTGAACAACTCCATAAAGTTGCCGGAGAACGAATTGCTAAATTAACTCATAACGAAGCCGCTTATGTAACCCCGGGTTGTGCGGGAGCCATAGTTTTAACGGTTCTTGCAATTTTGGACCGAGATAAGAGTGAAAGTAGAAATGAATTTATAGTTGATCGCAATCACATGGTTGATTATGTGCAATCAATCAAATTTGCTGGTGGTGTAATTAAAGAGATTGGCGCGCCCGGAGAGCGCTCTGAAGCGGATTTAATAAATGCGTTTAATGAAAAAACGGCTGGAATCTTTTTTGTACCAGGTTTAAACCGACCACCAGGTGCGCTTTCAATTGAGCGCACTGTTGAAATTGCTAAACAACATAATATTCCGGTCATTGTTGATGCTGCGGCCCAACTGCCGCCAGTTAGCAACTTCTGGCATTTCACGCGAGATGCAGGGGCGGATGTAGTTTTGTTTAGTGGCGGCAAAGGTTTGCGAGGCCCACAGACGACCGGCCTAATTTTGGGAAAGGCTGAAATAATAAATGCGGCTGCGAAATTTGCTGCGCCAAATACCACCAAAGCCAGATCATTAAAAGTTGGCAAAGAAGAAATCTTTGCATTATTGCGTGCGGTTGAAATGTATCTGGGCGCCGATCATGAAGCGCAAGCCAAAGCGTGGAATGCAATTTGCGATCAATGGGTATCTGACTTTGCGCAGATAAAGGGATTTATGTCTTCCAAGATGGAGTTAAATGAGGCGGGTCAACCACTACCTCGCATCAAAATTGAAATAGACCAGAAAATCTTTGGAGTTAGTGCGCGTGAGTTGGCTCTGAAGTTGTGGGAATCAGATCCTCGGATCGCCGTTGATCACCGCGACGATGACCAAGAAATATTTTTAACTCCCGAATTACTAAATTCGGCTGAAATTGCTGTGGTAACTGCGCGAGTTATTGAGTTAGCGAACAGTTAATTTAGGTGTTTCATTTGATCGACGGTCGATCTCTTCTTTTACCACACCAGCAAGTGCTTTCACACCTTGGCGAATCCGTTCAGGAGTTGGATGACAATATGAAAGACGCATCTGCCAACTTCCAAAGCCGTCCGCATAAAAAGCGGTCCCAGGCACATATGCAACTTTCGCGGCGATAGCGCGCGGGACTAATACTTTGGTATCGATTTCTGGTGGCAATGTAACCCAAACGTAGAAACCACCTTTTGGGCGGGTCCATGTTGCAGATGCCGGAAAGAATTCAGCTAAAGATTCCAACATTGCATCACGGCGTTCTCGGTATAAATCACAAAAAGATGCGATCTGATCTCGCCATGGTTCGTTAGCCAAATATCCAGAGATTGTGAGTTGTGCAAAATTTGATGGACATAAGACGGAGGATTCATTTGCGATTACTAATTTCTCTTTAACAGCTTGTGGAACTAATGCCCAACCGACGCGAAGTCCGGGCGCGATTGTTTTAGAGAAAGAGCCTAAATAAATTACATTCTCGGAATCTTCGGCGCGCATTGCATTTGGAGTCGGACCATCAAAACCAAGTAGGCCATAAGGATTGTCCTCAACAACAAAAATTTCAGCCTCGCGGCAAATTTCAAGAATTTCAGTTCTGCGTGAAGCCGGCATGGTTACACCAGATGGATTTTGGAAATTGGGTATTAAATATATAAATTTAATTTTACGTTTTGCTTCACGAACAGTTTTAATCGCATCTCGCAACGCCTCTGGAATCAAACCTTTATCATCCATAGCAATGTGAACAATACTTGCTTGGTATTGCGCAAAAACTCCGAGTGCACCAACATAGGAAGGAGCTTCAGCCAGGATCACATCACCTGGGTCGATAAAAATTCGAGTGATTAGATCTAGTGCTTGTTGTGATCCGGTTGTAACAACAATGTCATCGCCTTTTGCACGAATTCCTTCAAGCGCCATAAGTTCGCAAATCTGTTCGCGCAACTTTGGATGGCCTTGTCCGCTGCCATACTGCAAAGCCTCGGCACCATTTTCTAAAACTAACTTTTGAACCACACTTGCCATAACATCCATTGGAAGAGCAGAGAGATTAGGCATTCCTCCAGCAAGTGAAACAATTTCAGGACGAGATGCCACTGCAAAAAGTGAGCGAATCTCACTTGGCAACATTAGGGCAGCGCGCGAGGCGTAACGGGCGGTTAATTTTTCCTCGTTTTTCGGAATTATTGAACTCAAACCACTCGCCCCCTTTAATTAATTGTGAGGGGTAATCATCTCACAGAGATCGCAACTGGTGAATTTGATTAAAACTCGGGTATTACTTGCCTATTATTTCCGGAGGCCGGCACGCCTCAAATCTTCAATCCGCAAAGTTCCGGTAAGTGCATCTTCTTCAGCGGCTAAATACAACCGTTGTACCGCCACAACTAAGGCCTCAGCCAGGGATTGCCTAAACGAGGAGCTAGCCAATCTCTGCGCATCACCTTCATTGCTTAAATATCCTAAATCAATTCGAACTGAAGGTGCCTTTGTTAAACGCAAAATCTCCCAGCTTTTGCCATGAGTGCGGCAATTTAGTAGATCTGTGCGTGCACAAATTTCACGTTGTGCTAAAAGTGCAAAACGTTCACCAACAACAGAATGAATTTCGTGTGTGGCATTTCCATAGTAGTAAGAAGAAATGCCATGTGCATTTGCAGATGAACTCTTGTCTAAGTGCAATGAGATAAGCAAGTCACAATTAACTTTATTTGCGAAATTTATCCGATCTATCTCACTTGGATTATTATCTTTTCCTCTGGTCATAAAAACTGTTACACCAAGTGCGCTTAATCTTCCTTCTAATCTTTTTGCCACATCATAAGTTATCTGTGCTTCATTTAAACCAAATGCCTCTGCACCAAGAAGATTACCGCCGAAACTTGCATCAATAGTAATTATTTTCCCTGCTAAAGCCGGACCGCGTTGGTGGATCAAATATGTATCGCGCAAAGAACTAGCAAGACCGCCCCTAACCGTTCCGGTCAATCTGATGAGTGCGGTAAAAGTTGCTGGGCCACAAACCCCGTCAGCAGGAAGGCCAACTGATTTTTGGAATTCGAGTACGGCGCCCTCAGTTAAAGCCCCATAGATGCCATCTACGCGACCAGAAGAAAATCCCATTTCACTTAAACGATTTTGCAAAGTAGCGATGTCATCTCCGCGAATTAATGCACCGGGTATGTAGGAAAGATTTCGATCTCCGAGTCGCCATCTAGCCTCTTCGAGGGCAAGATATATATCTCGGGTTAATTTTCCAGTGGCAGTTAATCCACGGCTTTGTTGAAATGCCCGCAAAGCCTCAACAACTTCTTTTGTAAAGGTAACTTCTGCGGAATTTAATAAGCCAAGGCGCGATAAAGAGGTAATTGTTTCAGTAACAATTGCACCCGCGTCTCCGACTCTGGCTAATTCTTCCACGAGTTAAATAAAGCCTTCGAGTTCCTTCATGATTGCAGGCTTTGGTCGTGCTCCGACAATGGTTTTTACGATTTCGCCATTAACAAAGAGGTTCATCGTTGGGATAGATGTGATTCCATATTTGATGGCAATAGCTGATTCTTCATCGGTGTTCAATTTAACGATTTTAATTTTGCCGCTTTGCTCGGCAGCAATCTCTTCCAAAATTGGTCCCACTGCACGGCATGGCC
This sequence comes from Actinomycetes bacterium, assembly GCA_014190175.1. Next base: position 14,227 of record BJFZ01000020.1, read on the forward strand.
CACACCATTCGGCCCAAAAATCTACAAGTACTGGTGTTGTGCTTTTCAGAACTTCAGCATCAAAGGTTGCTGTCGTTACTGGTGTTGTTGCTCCCATTAGCTTCTCTTTCTATTTGATTTAACTTAGGTTAAAAACTTTAGTGCCCGGATAAGAATCTTTCAGCATCTAACGCTGCAGCGCATCCAGAACCGGCTGCGGTAATTGCTTGTCGATAAGTGTGGTCGACTAGATCCCCACAGGCAAAAACGCCGGCAAGATTTGTTTGAGTGCTGCCGTTACCTACTTGTACATATCCCTCACCATCAAGGGTGACCTGCCCTTTAACAAGTTCACTACGTGGATCATGACCAATTGCCACAAAAAGTCCCGTGACAGCTAGAACACTCAAATCGCCAGAAACAGTATTTCGGATAGAAAGCCCGTTTACTTTATCTTCACCGAGTACATCAACCACTTCGCTGTTCCAGAGAAATTCAATTTTAGGATTTGCATGAGAGCGCTCAGCCATAATTTTTGATGCTTTGAGGCTATCGCGGCGATGTACCAGAGTTACTTTATCGGCAAATTTTGTTAAAAAGTTTGCTTCCTCCATGGCTGAATCTCCACCACCTACTACCGCAATATTTTGATTGCGGAAGAAAAATCCATCACAAGTTGCACACCAAGAAACACCACGACCTGATAATCGTTTTTCATTTGTTAATCCAATTTCACGATAGGCCGAACCCATCGCCAAAATTACTGCTTTGGTTTCAATTTTTCGGCCGGTTCCATCTATTAAAACTTTTACTGAAGATTTCAAATCCATTTCAACAATGTCATCTGTAATTATTTCGGTTTCAAAACGTAACGCCTGCTTTCGCATTGCATCCATCAGGTCAGGTCCCATGATGCCTTCAGCAAAACCCGGAAAGTTTTCTACCTCAGTAGTGTTCATTAGTGCACCGCCGGCGGTGACAGAGCCTTCATAAAGTAATGGGTTTAATTGAGCGCGCGCGGCATAAATGGCTGCTGTATACCCAGCCGGACCCGAACCTACAATTACTAATTCTCGCAAATTAATCGCACCGCTTTCTCTACTTTCTCTACTAAAGACAACGCTAATCCTATTCTGGAATATTCCAATTACTTGGATGATTCCTATTTTCGCCCTAAGCGCCTAATTATTTTAATTCTGAGTGAATTAATCTCATCTACTTTGAAAAGAGAACCAAAGACCAGGTACAAAGCCCCCATTACCGATCCAGCAATTGCCAGATTTAATCCAACCACGATTAATCCCGTGCCTAATTGTTGCTCGATCACTAAGTAGAAAGCGAGTGCTGGCGCTCCTGAAATTAGTGCAATGAAAGTTAAGCGAAGGTGAGATTTCACTAATGCCGAATAATTAAAAGCACCCACATTTTTGCCAAGTAGTTTTAGAGTAATCAATGTTCCGAGCAGGTTTCCTAAACCAAAAGCTATGGCCAAACCAACTGTCACCCATTTGAGCGGGAGAATCGCACCTGAAATTAAACAAAGCGCTATTGAAAGCGCTGTGCTGATTAAATTGATTAATACTGGGGTTCGGGTATCCTCAAAAGCATAAAAACCCCTTAATAAAAGCAATTGAGCACTATATGGAACTAACCCAAATGAAAAGCCAGCCAAAACTAAACCTATTTGTGCAGAGTCAGCACGAGTACTGCCAGAAAAAAGCAAAGTTGCGATTGCTGTGCCAAAAAATAAGAATGCAATTGCGCTGGGGACAGTTGCTACAGCAACATTAGTTAGAGATTTTTCTAATTCACCTCGCACTTTATCTTTTTCATTATTTGCAGCAAGACGAGAGATGCGCGGGAGTAATGCGGTAATTACCGAAACTGTAATTATTGAATGAGGAAGAATAAATACGAAATAGGCATAGCTATATGGAGAAAAACCAACTCCAGTTGTAATTCCAGCGATTTTTGCTGCAGCTGAAGTTGCGGTTGCGACATTCACAACTACTAAGTATCCGATTTGATTAATGAAAACAAAAAGTAAAGTCCAAGCGCCTAATTTAAAAGATTTATTTAGGTTTGAATCTTTCCAATCAAAGCGAGGGCGAAGAGTTAGACCTGATTTTGCAATAACCGGGGAAAGCAGAGCTGCTTGAATCACAAATCCCAATGAAGTACCAAGGCCTAGTAATGCAACTTGAGCTGGTGTAATTGTTTCGGCGGTTACATCAGGGGCGATTACTAGGAAAATAATCAATATTGCTATGACAACTAAGTTGTTAGCAACAGGTGCCCACATCATTGGTCCGAATTTGCCTCTTGCATTTCCAACTTGGCTCCACATTACAAAAATTCCCATCATAAGAATTTGAGGTAAGCAGTAACGCATAAAAGTGACTGTTAATGAGAATTCAGTTTCAATTCCTTGATTAGTAAATTTAGGTGCGTAAATTCGAACTAGCAAAGGTGAAAAAATAATTGAGAGCGCCGTGATGGCGGCCAAAATTACAGCCACAATGGTTAATAAACGCGAGGTAAAAGCTGCTCCGCCATCGGAATCATCTTTCATTGCCCGAACAAGTTGAGGTACGAAGACCGAATTTAACGCCCCACCTGCTAATAAAATGTAAAGGATTGTAGGCAGAGTATTTGCAACGTTAAAAGTGTCAGCGAAAATTGAAGTACCGAGTGCGGCAACTAACAATAAATTTCGAATCAATCCAGTGAGACGTGAAACCAGGGTTCCAGCAGCCATTACGGCAGAAGATCTGATGAAATCAGGCTCGTTACTCATTTTTTACCTGAACCGTTTCTCGCTTTGCTAACTCTGCGAAATATTCGCGTACCTGCCGCACCTAGTAATAACAATCCAGCGATTGCCATAACCCAGCCAACAATTGGACCGATTACCGCAATGGTGACAGCAAGCGTAGAGATCTCTTGGTATTTGCGCCCACGTAATGTTTCAAGTTGGGCGTGTAGTTCAACTTTGCCACTTGCAATAGCGGTAACTGGCACCAAAACTTGAGTTCGTGAATTAGGTTCTAGATAAAGAGAACGATCTGCAATTGAAAGAATACGTGAATTTGTTGCTCTTAATGTAAGGATAACTTGCGCGGGTGAATCAAAATCGTTAACAACCGTAACTGGCAATTTTTCTTCACGTGAGGTGAGGGTGTACCGACCAGGAAGCACTCGAAGATTGTCAGCGATTCGATTCACTGACCCCGTAAATGAAACTGCTAAATATTGCGAGGATTTCTTATCAAGCGCAGGGTTTAAGAGTGAGTTTAATCTGATGGCCGTTTCACTAATGATTGGATCGCTACTGGCTTCTGAGATTAACGCTAACTGCTTTCGCAAATTTCGGTATTCAGAAATATTTACTGAACTTAGCTCCTTTTCCGGCTCTTCCCACTCAGGGGGTGCGCCTGCCGTCACCGCCCGATCAAGTGCGCGCGCTAAACGAACCGAACTGACACTTTGTAATTGTGAAAACTCAATATCAGAAAATTTCTTTCGCGTCGAGATTTTTGGAGAGCCATATGGGAGGGCGTAAACCGGATCATCACCAATCGCATACTTTAAATCGACCAGAAACCTAGTGGCGATTTCTTCGCCAGCACCTTTAACTTTTGGCAAGATTGTGTACCCGTCACTCATATCAATAATCTCTTCGATTAGAGACGGATCTATCAGCCAGGTCCGGCTTTTTATGCTTGGTTTGAGAACGTCAGCTAGTTTGCCGCCAAGAGTTAAATCTTCAATCAGTGAGTCATCTAGAAACTTGCCACTCATTTCTCGATGAGTAGTTCCGCTGACGATGATTAGCGAATCGTTAGCTGCGGCAGTTCCACTAGAAATTGGTGGTAAAAATAAGAATCCGATTGATCCAATTGCTAAAGTCGCGATCACCGAGGAAGACTTCATGGCTTACGAAGGTCTCCGGAGCGCGCGATTAATTTGCGCTCATCTGGGTAAGCAAGGCGAGTGGCGATTTCATCAAGTGGAAACCAATCCACTACATCAACTTCACTTATTTGCGGAGATAGATCTCCACTAACTTCAGCAAAGAGAAAATGATGGACTGTTTTATGAATACGTTTTCCATCCGCCATAAACCAAAAATCAATAACACCTAGCGATCGCGTAATTTTGCTAATGATTCCGGTCTCTTCTTCAACTTCTCGTAGAGCGGCGGCTTCTGGAGTTTCGCCAACTTCTATATGGCCTTTTGGAAGTGACCAAAGTGTGCGACCGCGTTTGTCATGCCGGCCAATCAGTAAACCGCGCTCGCCGCTTAAATCAACAACTAAACCACCAGCACTAATCTCTTCAACTCGGCGCGAAGTATTTGGATTTTTACTTTTATCTGGTTTTGCTGATTTCTTTGCCGGAGATTTCTTCGTTTTTAAATCACTAGGCTTTACCTCCCCTGGCTTACCAGCAGGGCTTTTATTCTCACTTTTTTTCGCACCCGTTTTAACCGGCCCAGGTTTTGGCGTGGGATGGGGTTTTGGTGCGCGCGGAGCAGGAATTGGCGAGGAAGGTAGCGTTTTTTTCGCCGCTAGCCCGTCCTCACCCGAGGTTCGGGACATACCCCTAGCCTACCCGCGTACCCTTCAACCCATGTCAAATGATCCGCACTCTTCGGCCGCTCAAGCGGTAGCGGCATTGATCAAGGTGCCACCAGAGGCAAAGCAATTGGGAGATCGGTTTCGAGGCGCCGGGCATCGCCTGGCTTTGGTTGGTGGACCGGTGCGAGATGCACTTTTAGGCCGTCAAAAAAATTCAGCAGGGGATTTAGATTTCACCACTGATGCACTTCCTGAAGTAACAAAAGAATTGTTAAGTGGTTGGGCTGACTCTGTGTGGAGTCCGGGAATAGATTACGGAACTATTGCAGCGCAAAAAAATGGTTTAAGTATAGAAGTCACAACTTATCGCAGCGAAAGTTATGACAAAGATAGTCGCAAGCCTGATGTGAAGTACGGAGATTCTCTTGAGGGTGATTTAAGCAGGAGAGATTTTACGATTAATGCAATGGCTTTAGAGTTAGATGGAAAAGACAATCTTTTTATTGACCCACACAATGGAATGCAGGATCTAATCGCAAAACAATTGCGAACCCCAGGGACACCTGAACAATCTTTTAGTGATGATCCACTTCGAATGATGCGTGCAGCCCGATTTGCCGCACAACTTGATTTTGCGATTGCACCCGAACTTCGTACTGCAATTACTGAAATGGCTGCACGGTTAGAAATTATTTCATCAGAAAGAATTAGGGATGAGTTTGTAAAAACTTTAATGTCAGTAAATCCACGACTTGGATTGACTGTAATGGTAGAAACTGGGCTGGCCGCGCAATTTTTGCCAGAACTACCGGCATTACAACTTGAAATAGATGAACATCACCGACATAAAGATGTGTATGAGCATTCGCTGATTGTTCTTGAGCAAGCAATCGATCAAGAAGATCGGATTGGCGGGCCTAATTTAATTTTGCGCCTAGCTGCACTTTTACATGACATTGGGAAACCTAAAACGCGGGCGTTAATACCTGGAGGTGGAGTTTCATTTCATCATCATGAAGTTGTTGGATCACATATGGCTAATAAGCGCCTGCGTGCCTTGAAATTTGACCGAGAAACTATTAAGGATGTTTCAAAATTAGTTGAATTACATCTGAGATTTCACGGTTATGGTGAAGGAGAATGGACTGATAGTGCGGTTCGTCGATTTGTAAGAGATGCGGATAAGTTACTGCTCCACCTGCATCTATTAACACGCGCTGATTGCACAACGCGCAACATTAAAAAAGCACAGCTACTCGCCACAACATACGATCAATTAGAAGCGCGCATTGCACAACTTCTTGAAGAGGAGGAATTGGGCAAAATTCGACCTGATCTGGATGGCAATGAGATTATGGAGATTTTAAATTTAAAGCCATCTCGTAAAGTTGGTGACGCGTACGAATACTTACTTGAATTAAGAATGGAACATGGGCCACTGGGACGCGAGCGCGCCATAAGCGAACTTAATAAATGGTGGGAAGATAACAGCTAGACCAGCAAATAAAATTAGCGGGATTTTATTGAGTCTTTAAACCAATTTTTACGGAGTGCAAGAGCAGTACCTAAATATAAAGTTGTAATAATCAAAGGAAGCGTAATTCCAAGGCCGGTTTTTGGCATAACCGCCGCAGCGATTAAGGATCCTGAAACAATTGCTGCATTAACGACTACATCGTAAACGGCAAAAACTCTTCCGCGATAATCATCTGAAATTTTTTCTTGTACAAGTGCATCATTGGTAACTTTCACTCCTTGTCCGCCGAATCCGCTAACAAAGCCCATGGCGATCATCGCAATTTCACTTTGTGAAATAATAAAGATTGCTGGACCAAAACTTGCAATCAGCATGGCTATCCGCATCCATCTATGCCGGCCAAAACGTCTTACTGCTGCTGGGCTAATGACAGCACCTAACATAATTCCAATACCAGCAATAGTAATTGCTCTAGCAAAACCACTTAGCCCAGCATCGGGATTGCTTGGGCTATGAAAGGCATTTCGTTCTAAAATTAACGCCATCAAAGTTAGTGCGGTTAATCCACCTCTTTGTATGGCTACTGCGCAAATGCCGATCCCACTATCTTTATTACTTTTTAAGTAAACAAACCCTTCCCGCATCTGTGAAAAGCCATCTTTCCAATTTTTATTAGCGGCACTAATTTCACCTTTAGTTGGACCAAGTTCATCTTTTCGAAGCCGAAGCGAAAAGAGAGCTGAAATAAAATAGCCAAGTGCGCCAAATAGCACCAAAGCCGCATCTACTTGATCGGCGCCACTTTGGGATTCGAAAATATTTCTTAGGCCGATTCCAATCCCACCACCTAAAACAATTGCGATTGTGCCTCCAGTAACAGTTAAGGCATTTGCAGCAACCAGAATTTCACGGGTAACAACTCGTGGCAAACTGGCAGATAATCCAGCAAGTATCAACCTATTTATTCCGAATGAAATTAAAACTATTAAAGTTAATTCAAATCCAGTTGCATTTAATAATATTGCAGCCGCGACAATCATTAAAGTTATTGTGCGAGCAAGGTTTGCGAAAAACAAAATTTGGCGACGTGAGTACTTGTCGAGAATTGTTCCGACAAATGGACCTATTAATGAGTAAGGAAGTAATACGGTGGTAAACGCAATTGCAGCAGCCGTGGCACTTGCCTGCCGTTCAGGTGAAAAAAGCACGTAAGATGCCAACGCGCTTTGGTAAAGGCCATCGGTTAATTGTGCACTCCAGCGAATTGCTATTAATCGCCATAACCGATTTTCACTTAGCAACCGGTGAGCTTTTGGCATAGGTATAAGCCTAGAGCGTGCCGGGGTTAGGCTGCTATTAGAATTAGTTTTATGTGGTCTAAACGGGGCAGTATCGATTACGCGCTATCAAAGCGGGCAACGTTAAATGCGCTGTTTAAAGGTTCATCACACGCTTCAGATGCTTGCGATGCAGATCCATATTTATTGCGCGCAGCAAAATTTCATGGGGAACCATCTGGTCGTAAATGTCCAATCTGTCGCGGTAAAGAGTTGATGGAAATTCGTTACACATTTGGAGATCAACTTGGGCAATACTCAGGGCGAATTAAATCCACAGATGAATTAATAGAAATGCAAAATGAGTACGGACAATTTAGAGTTTATGTAGTTGAAGTTTGTCGAAACTGTCATTGGAATCATTTACATCTCTCCTATTTATTAGGAGATGGCCAGGAACGGAAAGCGCCACGAAAGGTGCGCACCTTGGAGGACGAGGATTGGGTCAGTTAATCGCTAATCTGGGCGCATGAGCAAAGAGCAGGTGCCGGCACGGGGCAAAGCAAGCTCAAAAAAACGGCGCGGGCGCAACCGGGTTTCAGCGAAAAGGATTTTATTGCGCTGGATTATGGTTTTTGGTGGTCTTGGCTTTGTCGCTGTTAGTGCGCTGATTGTTTATTCATACTTCACCATTTCAATTCCAGATCCAAACGCATATGTAACAAGCCAAGCCACAATTTTGCAGTATGACGACGGCAGTGAGATTGGAAGATTGGGTGCGCAAAATCGCACCAGCGTGCCATTGGCAAAGATTCCGATCGAATTACGTCACGCTGTGCTTGCCGCCGAAGACCGAAAGTTTTATACAAACCATGCAATTAGCCCGACTGGAATCTTGCGGGCATTTTATTTAATGGCTCGAGGTGGAGCGATTCAAGGTGGATCCACTATCACCCAACAATATGCAAAAACTGCTTTTCTGTCCCGTGAGCAAACAATTAAACGAAAATTAAAAGAGTTGATTATTGCTATTAAATTAGAAAATCAATTGAGCAAAGATGAAATTCTGGAATCGTACCTAAACACGATTTATTTTGGCCGCGGAGCTTATGGTGTGCAAACAGCAGCACAACAGTATTTTGGTTTAAATGTCGATCAATTATCAGTCAGACAATGTGCAGTACTTGCCTCCGTGCTGCGCTCGCCGGGTTATTACGACCCAGGTTTGCGTGATGGAAACCTAGAGAGATTAACTGCGCGCTATAACTACACAATAACTGCGATGGTTGCTGCCGATTGGGCTGACAAAAAGTATTTAGCAATGAAAAAACTTCCCGCAATTAAATCAAGGCTATCTTCTGGGATATTGGCTGGTCCAAAGGGTTATTTAGTTGCCGCAATTCAGGCTGAATTAAATAAACTTGGATTCCCCGATGAAAAGCTAATGATCGGTGGATTGATAGTTAAAACAACACTTAATAGACAAGCACAGATTGCTGCAGTTAATGCGGTTGATACGCAAGGACCGAAAACCGGGCCAGCTAATTTGCATATCGGGTTGGCATCTGTCCGACCTGGCACTGGTGCAATAGTTGCCATGTACGGAGGGAAAGATTACTTAAAACGTCAATTAAATGATGCAACTCAAGGTATTGCTCAGGCCGGCTCTACCTTTAAACCTTTCGCACTTATAGCCGCATTGGAGCAGGGCATTTCATTAAATACTCTTTGGGATGGTGATTCACCACAAATTTTTGATGATGCTGGAAAGCCTTACGAAGTCGGAAATTTTGCTTTGAAATCTTTTGGTGAGATCTCTTTATTGAAAGCAACTGCCAGTTCAGTGAACACTGTTTATGTACCACTTGGAATTTATGCGGGTCCTGACAATGTTATTGATGCTGCCAGACGAGCCGGTATTCCAAAATCAGTGGAGATGGTAGCCACTCCTTCTGTTGTATTAGGTGTAGCAAGCCCAAGAGTTATTGATGTTGCTGCAGCATTTGCAACATTTGCAGCACAAGGTGTTTACGCAAAACCTTATTTGGTGCAAGAAGTAAGTGGAAGAAACAAAGGTTTGTTGTATCAAGCAACTCCGACAGGGCAAGAGGTTTTTGCAAAAGATGTTATGGCTGATTTAACTTATGCGCTGCAAGAAGTTGTCCGAACTGGTTCTGGTTTTGCTGCCAAAAAACTTGGCCGGCCTTCAGCGGGTAAAACCGGCACTAGCCAAGAAAATGCTTCTGCTTGGTATAGCGGATTTACTCCGCAACTTGCTACCTCAGTTGGTTTTTATCGTGACGATGCAACGGAAAGTTTGCGTGGAACCGGTGGCTTAAAAACGGTAACTGGTGGCTCATTTCCAGCCCGGATCTGGACTGCTTATATGAAAGGCGCCTTAAAAGGTGAACCTATTTTAGATTTTCCAGAACCGGCATATATCGGTGGTCAAGAACCTACGCCGGGCCCAAATTCAGTTGAGGTAATTCCAACTCCCCAACCAACACCGGCAGTACCACTTCCAGTTGCTACACCGAAAAATTAATCAAATACCACTCGATCAAATGCAGTCGTAGTAAAGCGCACATCTACATCTAATTCGCTACCAACTTTCGGTGCGTCTTTACCTTTAAAGGTTAACAATGAAATATGCATATGTGGCGCTTCGGCAAACTCTAACTTTTTCTCATTCCAACTAAACGGACTTGGATTCCAACCAAATAAATTTAAAAAAGATTTAGTCAACGTTTTAACCTGTGAAAGGAAATCTCGCTTAGGTGTCGCAACCTCCAAACCAATACCATTAGATGTTCCACCACTTACCACTAACAACCACCCACGTCCGATTAGGTACTGTCGATAACCCACTCGGGTGGGGCGCTGGATCGCATGAAGATCTAAAACTTGAGCTTTTACTTTGAGGGCGGCACGATCTCCAAGCCATAAATCGGTGCCAATTCGAACTTTCCAAATAATTTGTGGCCAATTTTTCGTTAATTTCTTTAAATCTTTTCCAGAGATATGTGAAATCCAAACTGAATTATTAAACTCGGTCGGATCTATGCCTCGCTCAGTAATGGATTGTAAGTTTTTATCAATCCATTCGGATGCCGAAGTTTTTTGATCTATAGGTAAGTGAATTGCGATTCCTTCACACTTTCCCGATTTACTATATTTATCAAGAGCATTTCCTAAATCAGATACCGAAAACCATGTCGGTGAATCGGTGACAAAAGCTCAAGGACAAACTTTTTTGGCGTTTTTTCTGAAAAAACTGAAGAGTGCGGTGAAATTGTGTGAATAACTCTTTCACTGTCGCTATGTGCACTTGGAGAAAGT
>BJFZ01000021.1 GCA_014190175.1 Actinomycetes bacterium
CTCTTGGGCATTACAAGAGGGACCCTTTCTCTTGGGCATTAGTAGTACCTGGGTAAAGCGGTATTGCTTGGGGTGAGATTCACAGTAAAATGGGCAGATGTCAACGATTTTAAGCATATTTGTCTAACAAATTGGAAGATTGTTATCGGGCTGTCATAGCCTTGAAAAGCCAGCGGGCTTTGCGGTTGAGCGAGTACCGTTTCCTCTGTGGATAACTTAGAGGCACCAACCCCTCAGACCAGCGGCTCTGACTTAACCCTTGACGCGATCAAGGCTGAATGGAACCAACTTTTGGATCAGTTGGAATCCCGAAGTCGAACGTTATGGCTGATCTTCTTTGATGCCCGGCTGGCCAGCTTTGACGGAGAAGTGCTCAAACTCGATTTTCGGGATGCCGATAAATTCTCAACATCACATGATTTTGCATTTGTACGCGACCAAAGCAAATTGGCGATCTTAGAAGAGATCGCATTGTCTATATATAAGGTGCCGATAAAGATTGAAGTGCTTGAATTTAATAAGTAGCGCGGCCACCCGATAAGTCAAAGACGAATCCAGTTGTGAATGAGCAGGCTGGCGAGACTACAAAAGCGATCATTTCACCGGCTTCACTCGCTTCACCGATCCGTCCCATTGGGATGCGAGAAATCATGTACTTCATTACTTCTTCTGGAGTATTTTCATTTATCGGTGAGCGAACAACCGCAGGTGCAATCGAGTTAATAGTGACACCTTTTGTGGCAACTTCTTTAGCAGTTGCTTTTACAAAACCAATCATCGCTGCTTTTGAAGTGCTGTAGGGAGCCATATTTGGATTGCCCTCTTTGCCAGAGATAGATGCAACATGCATGATCCGGCCGTACTCAGCTTTGATCATATGTGGAAGAACAGCAGCATTCATATAAATAGCACTAAAAAGATTTACGTTAAAAACATTTACAAAATCTTCAGTCTTCAGTAAATGTGCTGCAATTCCAGTTGGTCCAGTAATACCAACAGCATTTACAAAAGCATGGATCGCACCGTGATCGGCATGGATCGAATTGATTACTTCATGAACTTGCGCTTCCTTTGTGGCATCAAGCAAACGGGCTGATGCAGCACCGCCTGTTGCTTTAATTTCGACTACAATTTTTTCGGCATTATCGATTCGAAGATCACAGATCACAACATGTGCACCCTTTGCTGCAATTGCACGTGCACTTGCAGCACCGATTCCACTTCCGCCTCCAGCAACTACTGCAATCTGACCGACCATGCTCTCTGACATCTGTGCTCCTAACTAATTAATCCATCAATTCGTCAACGATTATTTAAGTGAGCCTAACTTACTAAATTATTTAACTTTAAACGATTTTGCATACTTTCCCAATCAATTCCAGCAACTGGCTCGAACCGCTTTAGAGTGATGGAGCGCCCGATTAGTTCACGTGCTTGAACTAAATCAGAAACTGCTCCAACCGCTATGGCCTGAACCGCCAAATTTCCGATGACTGTTGCTTCAACTGGGCCGGCCAGTACTTCACATCCGGTCGCATCCGCAGTCAATTGATTGAGAAGGTTATTAGCTGAACCTCCTCCAACGACATGGATACTCTCGATCTCTTTTCCTGAGACTAAAGATATTTTGCGTATGGTTCTTGCGTAAGCCAGAGCGAGCGAATCATAAATACAACGTGCGTACTCTGCTGGAGTTTCAGGTACGGCCAAGTTTTTCTCTCTACAGTAATTTGCGATCCGGTCTGGCATTTCTCCAGGGGCTGCAAACCTTGGGTGATCTGGGTCGATTAGAAACTTTCCAATTTCAATTTGATTTGCTAACTCAATTAGCTGTTCTGGTGAAAATTCATTTCCGTTTAATCGCCAATTTCTGCGGCACTCCTCAAGCAACCAAAAGCCAGTCACATTTTTCAAAAGTCGAACTGTGCCGCCAAATCCCAATTCGTTTGTGACATTTTCAGCCAGCGCAAGCGGAGTAGTAATTGGAGAATCCACTTCAACACCAATTAAAGACCAGGTGCCACTTGAGATGTAAGCACTCTTTCCATCCAGGCGAAGTGGGATTCCGGCAATAGCAGAGGCGGTGTCGTGAGATGCAACGGCCACTATCGGCAGCCCATCAATTGCACCGTGACCTGAAATCTTTCCTAAAACCTCACCCGCTTCATGCAATTCAGGGAAAATATCGGTTCGTAAATTCAACTCTTCGATTAAATCGAAATCCCATTGCCTGCTAGTTGCATCTAGTAATTGAGTGGTTGAAGCATTTGTAATTTCTGAAGTAGCAGATCCCACTAAATGATTGTTTAGCAAATCAGGAAGTAGTAAGAATTTTGCCGCCGAAACATACTCGGGAGTTCCAATCGCGCTAACCAGTTGGTAAATAGTATTAAAAAATAGAAATTGAATTCCAGTTGTTGAATAGATTCGCTCTCGCCCCACTTGAGCGGTCACAGATTCCAAAACACCATCAGTGCGACTATCTCGATAGCAATGCACTGAGCCGATTAATTGATCATCAGATGTCAAAAAGCCGTAGTCGACAGCCCATGAATCTATTCCGGCGCTATCTAGTGGACCCAGATCCATAGCTTTTTTCAAACCAATTTTTACTTGATTAACAATCTCATCCCATTGCCAAAGCAACCCACCAGCACCTGCATCAAGTGGTTCATGAGCAAAACGGTGAACTTCATTTAATACAAAACGCCGGTCAACTATTTCACCACGGGTTACTCGACCACTAGTTGCGCCTAAATCAACTGCTGCAAATGCTGGCATTTAGAATCACCGCAAGAAAGCTGCGGCGACTCCCCCGTCTACTGGAATATGTAATCCTGTAGTCAAAGGTAAATCCCCTGAAAGCAGTGCAAATGCAGCTGCTCCAATGTGTTCTGGAAGTACCTCTTTTTTCAAGATCGTACGTTGGGCGTAATACTCACCGAGTTTTGCTTCTTCAACTCCATATACAGCAGCACGTTGGGCACCCCATCCGCTGGCGAAAATTCCAGATCCTTGCACCACTCCATCTGGATTAATGCCATTTACTCGAATACCAAATGCACCTAACTCAGCAGCAAGCAAACGCACTTGATGTGCCTGGTCTGCTTTTGTAGATCCATAAGCCACATTGTTTGGTCCAGCGAAAACGGAGTTCTTAGAAGATATATAAATAATGTCTCCGCCAATAGTTTGGGTTTTCTGAGCAATCATCACCTTAGCGCTTTCGCGGGACACCAAGAATGAACCGCGCGCCATAACATCGTGCTGCAAATCCCAATCTTTAACTGAGGTTTCAACCAGTGATTTACTAATTGAAAGTCCGGCGTTGTTAACAACAATGTCTACTCCACCAAAAGCTAAGGCCACCGCATCAATACAGGCAGCGACTTGCGCCTCATCCGTTACGTCAACAAATACCGCCACGGCTTTATCTGGACCGCCGAACTCGGCTGCAACTTTTGTTGCACCTTCAAGATCTCGATCAGCAATAACAACACAGGCACCTTCTGCTTGTAGCCGTCTTGCTGTCGCCAAACCGATACCTGAAGCGGCACCAGTAACAAGTGCGACTCTGCCTTGTAGCGGTTTGCCTTTAGGTGCGCGGCGTAGTTTTGCTTCTTCCAACTCCCAATACTCGATTCGGAACTTCTCAGATTCCGAAATTGGGGCATAAGTAGAAATTCCCTCAGCACCGCGCATTACATTAATTGCATTAATGTAAAACTCACCAGCTACTCGTGCAGTCTGTTTATCTTTTCCAAAAGTAAACATTCCAACACCAGGAATTAAAATAACTGCCGGATCTGCACCTCTCATTGCTGGTGAAGATTTATCGGCATAACGTTGGTAATAAGCGGTGTAATTTTTACGATACTCCTCATGTAGTTCATTTGCCCGCCAAATTGTCTCTTCAATAGAGGCATCAGCGGGAAGATCAATAAACATAGGTGAAACTTTGGTGCGCAAAAAGTGATCTGGGCATGAGGTTCCGAGTGCAGCCAATAGTGGCGCTGCTTCAGATGCTAGAAAATCAAGAACAACTTGTGCATCTGAAAAATGTCCAACCATTCGGGCATCACGAGAGGCAATCCCGCGCAATGTCGGTGCCAATTTGCTGGCTTTCTCACGGCGAGCGCCGTCTAGAAGTGCAATACGGTCTTTAATTACTTTTCCAAATGGCTCAGTCTTTGATTTCTTGGCGATGAACTCTTCAGCTTTATGAATTGCCCACTTAGAACGTTCTTCACATTCGGCGCTACTTTCTGCCCAAGTAGTTAAACCATGGCCGCCAAGAATGCATCCTTTTGCATTTGGAAATTTCTTGGCGATCTCTTCCATATCTAAACCAAGTTGGAAACCTGGTCTGCGCCAATCCACCCAAGCGATATCTTCACCGAAACACTCTTTGGTAAGAGCCGGTCCATCTACTGAAGTTGCTAATGCAATTATCGAATCTGGATGCAGGTGGTCTACATGTGCATAATCGACTAAACCGTGCATCGCGGTATCAATACTTGGTGCTGCACCGCCTCGGCCAAATAAGCAGTAATCAAAAAGTGCGACCATCTCATCTTCATGCTCAATGCCTCGATAAACTTTTTTTAACGCCTTAACTTTTTCTACATATAACCCAGCGAGCCCGGCATGTGTAAGTGTGCCAAGGTCTCCACCGGAGCCTTTTACATACATCACCTGAACATCTTCACCAGTTGCCGGATCAGTCACCGAAACTTTTGCAGATGTGTTTCCTCCAGCATAATTTGTGTAACGCGGGTCGCTACCTAATCTATTTGAACGCTCTACTAACTCTTTGCTGTCTCCCACTTATGCGCCCCACCCTGCCTGAGCGCCACCAACACGTTCGGCAGCAATTTTGGCGCCATAACCACTAGCAAGGTATGCCTTCATTGGGTCAGCATCTAGGCCAATTTCGTTGCGCATCTCACCTAACAATGGACGCACATCTGTGTTGTAGGCATCCATCAAAACGTCATTCGCAGCTAATACATTTCCTTCAAGTTGTGCCTTCTTGAGTGCTACGCGATCAACAAGCAATGCTTTTGCAACAGCTTCTTGGACATTTGTAATTGACCGAATTTGTCCCGGAATTTTATCTTCAATGTTATGGCATTGATCAAGTACGTAAGAAACTGGAGTTCCAACATCAAATCCACCCGCACGATTAACTTCATGCATAATGCGGAATAGTTGGTAAGGATCAGCAGCGCCAACAATAAGATCATCATCCGCATAGAAACGGGAGTTGAAGTCAAAAGCTCCTAGTCTTCCCTCTCGCATAAGTAATGCAACGATAAATTCAATGTTGGTTCCTGGTGCATGATGGCCGGTGTCAACGCAAACCATCGCCTTGGGACCTAACTTCAAGCAATGTGAATATGAAGTACCCCAATCAGGTACATCAGTTGAATAAAAAGATGGTTCAAAGAATTTGTATTCAAGTAGCATCCGCTGGTTTGGTCCAAGTCGCTTGTAAGTAATTTCTAGCGACTCTTGCAAACGATCTTGACGATCACGCAAATCATCTTGTCCTGGATAGTTAGTTCCATCAGCCAGCCAAATTTTTAAATCATTTGTGCCGGTGATATCCATAATGTCTATGCACTCAAGCAGATGATTTACTGCCATTTTGCGCACTTTTGGATCTGGATTACAAACTGAACCCAACTTGTATTGATCATCTTGAAAAGTATTTGAGTTTATAGTTCCTAGAGTTACACCAAGATCTTTAGCGTAAGCCGCAAAGTGGGCATAATCTTTAACTTTGTCCCACGGGATATGCAATGCAACAGTGGGAACAGCACCGGTGAACTTATTGACTTGAGCAGCGTCAGCTATTTTCTCATAAGGATCACGTGGTACTCCTAGTTGGGAGAAGACTTTGAAGCGCGTGCCGGAATTTCCGTAAGCCCATGATGGCACTTCAATTCCAAGTCGCTTGATAGTTTCTTTAACAGCTGTGGTATTTGCGCTCATACTTTTCTCCTTTTAATTCTTAAGCGAGATGAAAAACTTCAACAAAATTTTCAAAACTTTGATCAGCGCGCTTATCTTGTGGAAATAGTGGCTGCATAAACTCTTGCCAACGGGTATTTACATCAAGTGTTGACATTTTGGCTTGCGCTGCGGCGAAATCATCAACTTCGCAGTAACCAATAAGTGTTCCTTCTTTTTCATTTAAGAAAATCGAATAATTTTTCCAACCACAATCAGTAAGGGCTTGCAGCATCTCTGGCCAGACTGCCTCGTGACGCTTTTTGTACTCATCGATCATCTCGGTGCGTACATAAAATCGAAAACAGACCCGCTCCATAACATCCTCCAGGTTGGCAATTAATCCATTTCGTTGAACCGATTCAGCCAACGGTAGTGGAGGGTGGCTATTTGGACAAGAGACAAAAAGGGGGGCCAAATTGAAAAAATTGAACCGTTGACACAGTTCAATTAAACCGAAACGATTCAATCATGGCGATCAGCATTAGAGATGTGGCTTCCCGCGCTCAAGTTGCCGTGGGTACCGTCTCTAACTTCCTCAACCGGCCAGATCGGGTTGCTGAGGCAACTCGGAAGAGAATTGAAGCTGCAATTGCTGATCTCAACTTTGTTCCTAACGCTTCCGCCAGACACCTACGCTCTGGAAGCAGTCGAACAATTGGCTTGCTGGTCCCAGATATTACAAATCCGTTTTTTACTGAAGTAGCTCGCGGAGCAGGCGACACTGCAAGCGAACATGATTACACCTTAATTTTATGTAATAGCGATGAAGACCCGAAAAAAGAAGAGCGCCATTTAAAGGTTCTGATTGAACAAAGAATCTGTGGCTTATTAATTACACCTTCCTTTGACGGGCTCGCTGGAGTTGCTGAATTAAATCGTCGAAATATTCCGACAACTTTTATTGACCGAAAGGCTGATTCTTTAGATCAATCCTCTGTATCAATGGATGATTTTCACGGTGGGAAAAGTGCAATTGAGTATTTAGCTTCTCTTGGCCACAAATCTATTGCTTGGGTAAATGGTCCACTATCTGTCGCCCAATGTGCACATCGTGAAGATGGAGTAATGGATTCTGCGAAGGGGCGAAATATCAAGATTAGTAAGTTCCAGGTTAGCCAAATGCGCTCCCAAAATGGTTATGAAGTTGCCCAAAAGATATTGGAAAGTAATTCACAAATCACTGCTATTTTTTGCGCAAATGATTTAATGGCACTTGGAGTTCTTCGAGCGCTGCTAGAAAAGGGCAAAAGTATTCCAAAAGATTACGCATTAATTGGTTATGACGATATTGGTTTTTCTGCCTCTGCTTCGATTCCGCTTACTTCTATGGCCCAGCCAGCCTATAAATTAGGAGCACTAGCTGCACAGATGATTATTAATGAGGTTGAGCATGGCGAAAATTTCAAGCATGAGCATATTGTTTTTAAGCCCGAGTTAGTTATCCGTGCATCAACCCAAGCCAGCCCAGCAAATAGGAATTAACTTGTCTCACAACGCCTTTGCATTCATTCACAGTTTTAGCCCACCTAATAATCCGGCAGATAATATAAACAAACTGCAGGATTCCGGCTTAACCGGAATAAATCTTGCTCTTAATTACCATGCCTCGCGCGATTTTACTCTTGGAAATACGCCGTCCCTTAGGTACCTGGAAGATGGAGCCCATTATTATCAACCGGATTTAAGTAAATATTTGACGGGTTCCATCAAGCCATCCCCAGATGATGTTTTTCAAGACAACAGTGCATTAGAGAAAATTCAAGAAGCAGGTAGAAGTGCCAACTTTGATATAGATGCGTGGGCGGTTTATTTCCACAACAGTGCTGCTGGCAAGCAAAATCCAGAAGCAGCTCAAATTAATGGGTTAGGTCAAAAATTACTTGCATCTTTATGTCCCTCAAATCCAAGTGCTCAGGGTTATGCAATAGGGCTAACCAACGACTTGATTTCTCGTGGAATTAAATCAATAGCGGCTGAGTCAGTTAATTTCCACGGTTTAATTCATGGCGAACACCATGAGCGTTATTTCATCGAACTTAGTGAAATCTCTCAATATTTGCTTGGATTTTGTCTTTGTGTCTACTGTCAAAGTGCGGCAGAAGCTGCCGGCGCTGACGCCAAGAAATTAGTATTTGAGATTTCCGCGGCTCTCCATAAAGTTATAAAAGATACAGATATTTGGCTTGGCAAAGAATTAAGCATAGATAATCTAGTTTCAATTTTTGGAATTGATATCAAAACTTGGATATCGAGCCAAGAACGCACTTTAATCGATTTAAATACTCAGCTTACAAAATCAGCACATAGTGCAGGAGCCACATTGCGTTGGGTAGGCCAATTACCTTTCATTGGTGGCCTAGATCAAGGTTGGAGAATTGGTATCAACTCGACAGAACTTACTCAGGTTGTTGATGTAATCGAAGCGCTCTTTTATTGCCAAAGTACAAGTGAGATTATTGAATTAGCACAGAGTTATCTTTCTGTAATTAAATTCCCTAAAAAAATTACTGGGATTTTGCGCCCAACTTATCCAGATAATTCTTCACAGGATCAACTTGCCGAAAGAGTTAAAGCACTTAAAAATATCGGGATAACAAATATAGATTTTTACCTATTTGATGTTTGGCGTGAACGCGACCTTGAGTGGATAAAGCAATCGCTAATTTAATTTGTAGAGCGAATCGCACGACCCGGAAGATTTGAAGTACGTGCGCCTTGAGCAAGAGTCGCAACTCCACCGATCCAGACATATTCAAAACCTGTAGCTGGCAATCTAGGATTTTCATAAGTAGATCTGTCAATTACCGATGCCGCATCTAGCATTACTAAGTCAGCGTGCATTCCCTCTTTAATTATTCCGCGATCAGCTAATCCAAGCCGGCTTGCAGGTCTGCCGGTCATTCGGTTTACTGCGCCTTCAAAAGTTAAGACTTTTTCCTCGCGGGCATAATGCCCAAGGTAACGGGCAAACGTTCCATAAGATCTAGGATGCGGACGATTGCCAGTCAAAATTCCATCACTACCAACCATATGTTTTGGATGTTGCATGATCGCTCGAGTGTTTCCTTCATGCCCTTTGAAAATTACGCACGAAGCGTGGTAATCCTCTTTTGCTATTAAATCCAAATAGAATTCACTTGGTTCTTTACCTGCTGCTTTAGCAGCAGCTTCGATTGATAATCCTACTAAATCTAAAGATTTTTCGACTCCAGCGACAACAACTGCTTTCCAATCAACAGTTCCACCTTGATTGCCATCACTGCCAGTCACATTTAAAGCGTTGGTAACTTTTGCGCGAACTTCATTTGACTGGAGCCGTTCACGCATTGACGATAATCCACCAGCCTGTACCCATGAAGGTAACAGCGCATGTAAATAGGTAGAACCTGCTAAATATGGGTAACTATCAAGTGTAACATCTAATCCATCTCTTTCTGCCTTAGACAACTTCTCAAATAACAAATCAGTTTTGCCATGATAAATCTGTGCAGTCATATTGCAATGTGTTAAGTGAAGTGGGGAACCTGAAGCACGCGAAATCTCAATGCAATCGTCAACAGCTTCCAAAAATTGCAATCCGTAATTTCGATGATGTGGCGCGTAATATCCACCATGCTTTGCTACGACTTTGCATAGATGAATTAACTCGTCATCGTGGGCGTACATTGCTGGCGTGTAAGTTAATCCTGCAGATAACCCAACTGCGCCCTCCCTCATGCCTGTATCAACCAATTCGGCCATTTTTGATAATTCAGTTTTATCTGCAAAGCCTTCGTCATTGTCTTTGACCATCATCCGTACAGTTCCATGGGGAATTAAATAGGCAACATTTACTGCAGCCCCTTCATCTACTCTTGATAAGTATTGAGCAACGCTATTGAAGTTCCAATTAAATCCATTTGGATCCCCATTCCACCCATAAAGCTGTTCTCGAAGTTGGGCTTGGGTATTTTCATCTGCCGGGACATAACTAAGCCCATCTTGCCCAACTACTTCAAGCGTCACTCCTTGAGTGACTTTTGCTAGATGCTCTTTGTCCGCCAAGACTGCCAAATCGGAGTGGGCATGCAGATCAATAAATCCAGGTGTAACTGTTAAATCAGAGCCATCAAAAATCTTTCCTTGCTCTTCTCCTTTTAAAATTTTTCCATTAATTGCAATTTTTCCATTGATGACTAATAAATCTGCCCTGGTTCCAATCGAGCCGGTTCCATCAATGATAGTTGCACCGCGAATTGTGAAAGTATTTTCTGAATTCACTTATCGGAACCTTCGACTGTTGCAAACATCGGGGCATAGCCGGCTAGTAATCCACCATCGACGAGTAATTCACTTCCAGAGATCCACTGTGAATCATCGGAGATCAAAAAGAGCGCGGCATCCGCAATATCTTTAGGAGTTCCCACGCGTCCAAGTGGGTACCAAGGTTTTAACTCTTCAAATATATTTGGATTTTGATCAACTCGCTCCTGCCAGGCGTCGGTATTTATAGTTCCTGGCACAATTGTGTTACACCTAATTCCATCTGGTCCATACCGCACTGCGACCGTACGAGTAAGGGCATGAACGCCCGCCTTTGCTGAACTATATGAATCGCTGCCAAAATGAGCTTTCGCATTTACCGTGCCAATATTGATAATGCTTCCATTTTTGCGCTTAATCATTGCAGGTAAAACTTGCCGGATACATAAAAATACTGCCGTTAATGTAATTTGCAGGGTTTTATTCCAAGACTCTAGGGTCGTGTTTAACAAATCTTCAGATGGACAGACCATTGCGTTATTGATCAGGCAATCTATTTTTCCAAAATCTTTTTCTACTTTTGAAATCGTTGCAATTATCTGTGATTCAGATCCCAAATCTATTTCGTACGCCCGGACATCTCCACCAGCAGCGGCAATAGTTGACCTAACCTCTTCAAGATTTTCTTTGTTTATCTCTAACAAAGCCACGCTGGCGCCTTCGGCGGCAATACGGATTGCCATTTCGCGACCAATGCTGCGACCGGAGCCCGTGATGACAACAGTTTTGCCTTTTAATGATTTACTCATAATGCCACTACCAAATCTATTTCCACCAGAATATTCATTAACTCTGACCCGACAGTAGTACGGACAGGAAATGGTTCAGTTAAAAATTCTCTGCAAACTGCATCATAAGCTGCAAAATCTCTATGCACATCTTGTAAATGTGTGGTAACTTTTAGCAACTGAGAGAAATTTGCATTTTTTTCCGCAAGAATCGCTTGTAAATTCTTGAATACCTGACGAGTTTGGGCAGTGATGTCACCTTCCACTGTTTTCTCAGTAGCTGGATCTGCTGGACCCATTCCACATGTGTATAAAATTCCATTTGCTACTGCGCCATGAGAATAAGCTCCGCGTGGTTTAGGAACGTTTTTTGCTATGAAATATTCAGTTGCCATTTTCTCTCCTAAAAATAGGTTCTTACGTAATCGATTACTTTGTCATTGTCATCAATGACTGGAAAAATACGCCATTTATCAAAGGTTGTACATGGGTGCGAAATTCCGCAAGCAATCCAATCTCCCAGCGAAACAGAAGAGTCGAGTTTTCCGACCAAATATGAATGCTGATCATTTAATTTAGGAATCACCGCATCTATGGCTCCACCATGGCCGATACGTACCGGGTTGGGGTTATCTACATCTACTCCAACATCTCTTTTCCCAAAGTTTAAGAGCGCAAAATCCCCCTCAGGCTGAGTCAAAATACTGCCCCAAACTTCGATAGCTGGTTTTAGTAAAGGACTGGAATCTTCTTGCGGCGAAACACGTCCGTAGAGTCCATGATCAAATGAAAGGTAGCCACCACTTCGTAAAATTCGTCGGACTTTATGAGTAGCAGATTTATATTGGGAGAAAACTTTCACAACAACATCAAAAAATGCACTACCTCCGGCAGAAATAATAATTTCAGGTCTATGTACAAATTCGCTAACTAAATCTGCCGCACTCAAAATTCGCTGACAAAAATTTTCCATTTCAGCATAACCTTCTGGAGTTCTGCCCCCACTTAAAATTCCTTCAAAACCTGAAACGCCACGAATAATTGCACCAGGGGTGTCCGCTAGTCGTAGTGCTATTTTTTTAACTTCTTCGAGGTCGCGGATGCCACCTCGACCAGCCGGATAACCAATCTCTAGCAATAAGTGCAAGCATCCACTCGGAGTCTCCAATAGCACTTTCTCAATTATCTCTGCCCCACTAATTGAATCAACGTAGCAAATAACTTCATTTAGTGGATTTTTGTTTAGGGTAGCAATCTCACGAAGGCTAGCAATATCTACGATTTCATTTGCGATTAGAATTGATTTGAATCCGAACTGTAAAAAAACTCTTGCTTGCCAAAGTGTGGCAACTGTTAAATATGTTGCTCCAGCATCAACTTGCATCTTTGCTAATTGTGGTGACATGTGAGTCTTGACATGTGGTGCTAACTCAAAACCCGCCTTAGCGCAGTAGTTAGCCATTTGTTCCACATTATTTTTCAAAGCACTGGCTTTTAAGGTGGCTATGGGAGTGAAATGATTCCCATCAAATAAAGATTCTCCTTGCTCAAGTAATTTCTTCAAACTCTTTCCCTGCGCATTGTCAGAGAACCCTTTGTGAGTAAAATCAATTACCTCATCATAAATACTCGAGATCTCCATAATTAATTTTCTCTTTCGGCTGGATGTTCACTCTCAATCAATCTGATAGTTTGCGAACGAGATCTCATCACAATTGAGTTACTAGTAATACCATTTGGGACAAATCTAACGCCCTTTAATAATTCTCCATCAGTAATCCCTGTAGCAGCAAAAAAGACATCATTTCCCGAAACTAAATCATTGGTTGTTAAAATTTGATTTAAATCTAACTTTGCGTCTTGCGCGCGCTCACGCTCTTCCTCTGAACGTGGCTTTAACCGTCCTTGAATTACTCCACCTAAGCATTTCATTGCACAAGCAGCAATAATGCCTTCTGGGGTTCCACCGATTCCCATTAGTAAATCGATTCCAGTACCAGCGCGTGCTGCCATCACAGCGCCGGCCACATCTCCATCGGTAATAAATTTTATGCGGGCGCCTGCTTCGCGAATATCACGAACTAAATCATCATGACGTGGTCGATCTAGCACTACAACTGTTAACTCACTCACAGACATATGTTTTGCTTTTGCAACTGCTTTTAAATTTGCCTTTGTTGGTGCAGTTATATCAACTACATCAGCAGATTCAGGTCCAGCAACTAATTTCTCCATATAAAAAACTGCCGAGGGGTCATACATTGACCCACGTTCAGAAACAGCAATCACGCTAATCGCATTATTCATTCCCTTTGCTGTCAAAGTGGTGCCATCAATTGGATCTAGCGCAACATCACATGCAGGGCCTGAGCCATCTCCTACTTTTTCTCCGTTATAAAGCATTGGTGCGTTATCTTTTTCGCCTTCGCCAATTACTACTATGCCATTCATTGTGACCGTGCCGATCATTCGGCGCATCGCATCTACTGCTGCTTGATCGGCGAGATTCTTTTCGCCACGCCCTATCCAACGGGATGCAGCGATTGCGGCAGTCTCAGTTACGCGAACTAATTCCAGCGCTAAATTTCGCGATGGCGGCTGAACAGGTTCGCTTTTCATAGGTACAGATTAGTGCGAGTGGCGACCCACAGCGCTACCTGTTTTACCTACTAAAAAGTCTAAATCTGCACCAGTATCGGCTTGATTGACATGGTCATAGTAGAGGCGTTCCCATCCACGTGTCACAGTGGCAGGAGGTGGGGACCACTTCTTTCTACGCTCAGCCAACTCTTCAGGTGAAACTAGAAGTTCAAGGCGACGATTTTCAACATCAAGTTCAATCTCATCACCAGTTTGCACGAGTGCAAGCGGTCCACCTACGGCAGCTTCAGGAGAGACATGTAAGACAACTGTTCCGAAAGCTGTTCCACTCATTCGAGCATCAGAGATACGGATCATGTCAGTAATTCCACGCTCTAGTAATTTACGCGGCATTGATACGTTGCCAACTTCAGGGAATCCTGGATAGCCACGCGGCCCGGCATGTTGCACGACAATAATTGAATTCTCATCTACATCTAAACTGTCATCATCTGAAACATCTACATAATCTTCAATCTGTGAAAATACCAATGCTTTTCCACGATGCTTTAGTAGATGTGGCGATGCTGCAGAGACTTTAAGCACAGCACCATTTGGAGCAAGGGATCCATAAAGAACTACAGTTCCGCCGCCTGCATTTTGGAATGGCTTAGCAACTGGCGTAATAACATCTTCATTCCAGTTTTTAACTCCCGCAATATTTTCGGCAACGCTTTTGCCAGTAACAGTGATGTGATCTCGGTGAATCATGCTGCCAAGTTCATTCATTACTGCTGGCAATCCACCTGCATAGTAGAAATCTTCCATTAGATATTTACCAGATGGCATCAAATTAACTAGTACAGGTACATCTGATGCAAGAGTGTCAAAATCTTTAAGTGGCAGATCGATTCCGGCGCGACCAGCGATCGCCAACAAGTGCACAACGGCATTTGT
This sequence comes from Actinomycetes bacterium, assembly GCA_014190175.1. The sequence goes on from BJFZ01000021.1 coordinate 14,586, forward strand.
TGATCCACCGATAGCGGCGTTAACACGAATTGCATTTTCAAATGCATGGCGAGTCAAAATATCGGAAACTTTAAGATCCTCTTCAACCATCTTGACGATACGACGTCCGGCAATTTGTGCCAATGCGTAACGACGAGAGTCAACAGCAGGAATCGCAGCACTTCCTGGTAACTGCATTCCAAGTGCTTCGGTAACAGATGCCATTGTTGATGCTGTTCCCATCGTCATGCAGTGACCGGCACTTCGTGACATACATGCTTCTGCTTCAGCAAACTCTTCAAGGCTCATCGTTCCAGCACGTACATCTTCGGCGAATTTCCAAACATCTGTTCCGGATCCAATATCTTTGCCACGGAATTTTCCGTTAAGCATTGGACCGCCGGTCATCATTAATGTTGGGATATCAACACTTGCTGCGCCCATCAACATTCCTGGCGTGGTCTTGTCACATCCAGAAAGAAGTACAACGCCATCCATTGGATTTGCGCGAATTAACTCTTCAACTTCCATGGCCAATAGATTGCGATATAACATTGTGGTTGGTCGCATGATTGGTTCACCAAGTGACATCGCGGCAAATTCAAGCGGGAACCTGCCAGCTTCCCAGACTCCACGCTTTACTGATTCGGCAACACGTTGCAGATGCGCGTTACATGGGGTGAACTCAGACCAGGTGGTACCAATACCAATTACTGGTCGGCCATCAAATAGGTCAGGGGCAAATCCTTGGTTACGCATCCATGAGCGATGGATAAAGCCGTTTTTTCCAGTCGATGCAAACCATTCACCGCTGCGGCGACCTGTTGGTATGTGTTTTGAACTCATGGCTCCCCCAAATTGACCCAAATTAACCAAAGTAATTGGTACGAAGAATAACTTAACAATCCTGGTTGAACCCTATACGATGACCAGATATCTGCACATCAGCCTCATAAACAACGACCTAGGAAGTTGGAAATTCCATGAAATTTGCCCGATTAGGCGCTTTTGAAGCCGAAAAGCCAGCGGTAATGGTCTCTGAGACCGAAGCCGTTTTTGTTGACCATTTAATTAAAGACTGGAATCGGACCGAGTTTGAAAATGGGGCACTGGCAAAGGTACAAGCTGCAGATTTAAGCGGATTTCCAAAAGTTAAAGTTGCTGATTACCGAATCGGCTCCCCGGTTGCTCGGCCAACAAAAATTATTTGCATCGGTCTTAACTATGCCAAACATGCTAAAGAATCTGGAATGACGGTCGCTCCGGAACCAGTAGTTTTTATGAAGGCTGCAGATACTTGCGTCGGTGGTTTTGATGATTTAGTAATTCCGCCAAATAGTGAAAAAACCGATTACGAGGTTGAACTCGCGATTATTATTGGCAAAACTGCGCTTTACTTGAATTCACCTGAAGATTCTAAAAATTACATCGCTGCTTATTCAATCAGCCAAGATGTGAGCGAACGCCACTGGCAGATTGAACGTAGTGGTCAATGGGTAAAAGGAAAATCATTCCCCACCTTTAATCCAATTGGACCTGTTGCTGTCACCTCAAATTCATTCAACCCACATGATGTTCGCTTGTGGTGCACCGTTGATGGTGAAAAGCGCCAGGACTCACGCACTAGCGATTTAGTTTTTGGAATTGATCACATAGTTTGGTATTTGAGTCAGTTTATGGAGTTGAAAGCTGGAGATATCATAAATAGCGGAACTCCTGAAGGTGTAGGAATGGGCTTTAACCCTCCGAAATACCTCAAGGCTGGATCAGTTGTAGAAACTGGAATTGAAGGTATCGGAAGTATCACTTCAAAAACTGTCGCATTTAAGCGCTAGTTAAAAATTATTTAGAAACAATTACATTTGCTAGTGGTAAACCACTAGCAAGTTTTTGCAATTGTTGTTGAATTAGTTTTCGTGCTCTCGACTCAAAGATTGATGTATTTCCACCAACATGTGGGGCTATAAATACGCCAGGGGTTTGCCAGAGCGGATGATCACTTGGCAATGGTTCTGGATCGGTAACATCGAGGGCCGCAGTAATTCGACCGCTCTTCAACTCAGCAATTAGCGCATCTGTATCGACAATTGCTCCACGAGCAACATTTACCAGCAAAGCACCGTCCTTCATTTTGGCCAATCGCGTTGCATCAAACATCTTTCGACTTTCATCATTTAGCGGCAAAATTAAGATAACTACATCTAAAGTTGCCAGATTCTGATCCAGTTCACTTATCTTTTTTGCTCCATCAGAACCAGAGCGATTAAATGGAATAACTTCAACATCAAAGCCAGAAAGATTACGTTCAATATTCTTACCAATAGAGCCATATCCAATTAAGCCGATTTTACGATCATTTATTGAACGAAATTTCTGATGATTCCATTCACTTTTGGATTGGGAAAGCGCAAAAAATGGAAAACCTCTAAGTGAAGCAATTGTTAATCCGACTGCTAATTCAGCAGTCGAAGCATCGTGGATTCCGCGTCCATTACACAAGGTAACTCCAGGGCGAACAAACTCCATTGCATCGTCATAGCCGGCATTTGGCATCTGCAAAATCTGTAATGAACTCATTTTTTTGCTGAATTCAAGAGCGGTTCTGCCGCCCATATATGCAGGAACGTAAAAAGTTACATCTGATAGATCTGAACTTTCTAATGGACGATTTGCGGGAGATAACCGCGTTATTCCTTCTGGTACTTCTAGATCATCCCATTGAGTCCAAAGTACATGTTTACTCATAATTAAATCGCCTCATTTACATCAGCAGTGATTGTTACGACGGGGTTACTTAACAGACCAAGGCCATTTACAGTAATTGATATTACATCTCCTTCTTTGGTAATAAATTCAAGTGGCGGAATAATTCCAGTACCAGTTGAGAGAATTACTCCATCTGGAAAAGTTTGACAACGGAACAAATAATCAACAAGATCGGTCAAAGTGCGATTTAAGCCAGAGAGAGCAGTATCTGCTTGCCAAACAATTTCAGCCCCTCTTTTAATCTCTGCGTGGATGCTCATATCTGCTGCACTTGGTGCCAACCACGCCAAAGTAATATCTGGACCAAGAGAGGTAGATCCTAAATAAGATTTTGCTTGTGGCAGATAAAGTGGGTTTTCTCCCTCAATAGTGCGCGCAGTCATATCATTGCAAATCGAAAATCCAATAATTTCGCGAAATTTATTAACCACGATTGCGACCTCAGGTTCAGGAACCGATGCCTCTGAGTCATATCGAATCCCGATCGGATCACCATTCCCAACTGTCCGGCGGCAAGTTGCTTTAAAAAATAACTCTGGGCGATCGGCTTCGTAAACCCGTTGGTACACATCAGGAGTATCACTTTCCTCCTTGCGGGCATCACGTGAACGTAAGTAAGTAACTCCGGCACCCCATACTTCTGTTTCAGGAGCAACTGGTGGCATAAGTTCACCGGTTACCACTTCTCCTGCATCTTTTTCAATGGCACTCTTTAACTCGTTAATCCGGATTTGCAATGCATCTGTCAGAGTTGGGATTCCCGGAATAGTTTTAAACAAGCCATCTTTGCTTACAACTAACGCAAACGGATTGGTAGCGGTCGAAATAACGGCAAGTTTCATAATTTCTCCTTAAATTCTGACGTTAGCCTATCGGTGGTTTGGCAGTTGATGAACGTACAACCAATACGTTTGGCGGATCTGTCAAAATATGTTTTTCAATGACTCCGGTTTCCATCTGTTTCAGCAACATGCCAATGGCTAATTTCCCCAACTCATAATTTGGCATTTTTACAGCAGTTATCGGGGGCCAAGTGGCATCCGCAAACCAAATATCATGAATTGAGACAAGTGAGATATCTTCCGGAACTCGTAACCCAAGAGTATGTATCTGGGCTAATGCCCCAAGAGCTGCGTTTGCATTTGCAACAATCAACGCAGTTGGATGATTTGGATGATCAAGAATTTGCGAAACTGCTTTTCGACCATCAGCACCTGTATACCCAATTCTTGTTACCCACTCTAAATTGACTTCTAACTCCTTTCGCTTCATACCAGATACAAAACCAGCGAATCTACGTGCTCCAGTTGGACTACTCACTTCGCCACCGAGGAACCCAATTTTTTCATGTCCTAAAGAAAAAAGATGTTCTAGAGCTAACTCGACCGCACCAGCATCATCAAAAATGATATGAGATAATTTCGAATCGTCTCGTGAATTAATCAAAACAATTGGTAAAGTTCCAGATGTTAATTTTTCTAAGCCTTCTTTAGTGACTCCATCTGGCGCTTGTAATATAATTCCATCAGCGCGTCCCTCTTCCACTATTCTTCTCAACCAACCATCAGCACTTTCGACTGCATTTGCGCGATTAATCAGAACTGAAAGATTCCGAATGTCAGCCTCTTCTTCGACTCCCCTTGCTATTTCACTGAAAATTGCATTCGCATAATCAGGAGTCAGAAGTGCAATTGCGCTATTTTTTGATAAACGCAATGCCCGTGCTGCGTGATTTGGTTGATACCTAAGTTCCTTCGCTGCTGCTAATACTCGCTCACGAGTTTTAGCTGCGACACGCAACGATGGATCTGCATTCAGGATTCTAGAAACCACTGAGATGGAAACATCTGCTGCGTTAGCTACATCTACTAATTTTGTCATCTATTAAAGTTCTATTACTCGGTTAGTTGCAATCGATTCATATAACGCAGCAACTAATTTAAGGGTTCCAAGGTTTTCTTCGACACTGGAACGAAGAGCATCCTTTCCTGCAATCGCACCAAGAAGAGAGCCCATAGTTCCGATGAATGCATCCGGGAACCACCGAGTAGTAACCGGATATGGCGTCCAACCGTCAGTTGGTAACTTTGCTGAGTTAACTTCTAAAGTATCAACTCTGCCTGTTGGGTAGTCATACAACAAACCAAGAGTTCCCCGGATTGCACCACCATCTCCATCAATTCTAAACTCCGCATAATTATCTCCACCACGGTTTACGTGGTTAGCATGAACTATCGCGGTTACCTCGTCAGGATATTTGTAGGTACTAACAGTTCTGGTTTCTCCGATTGGGAATTGACCCTTGGTTCGCCCTACAACTGAATAAACTGAAATTGGATCACCTAGAAACCAGCGGATTACGTCATGATAATGAATTGAATGAACCATAATTTCAAGCTTTTCCATATTTTTTGCCCAAGGAAACATCTCCCATGGGGTTGCCAGGTTTACTGTGATAGATATCGAAGTTACTTCTCCGACCCAACCCAGATCTACCATTTTGTAGGCCGCAGCCATCCCTTCTTCAAACCGTAACTGTTGATTTACTCCTGCAATAATCCCCGACTCTTTTGCCGCTTTGATTATCATTTCGCCATCAGCAACAGTTGTTGCTAAAGGTTTTTGAGCCAAAATGTGCCGACCACTCTTTGCAACTTCGACAAATACATCGCGTTGAACGGCTGGAGGAACAGCGATATCAATAACTTTGGCTTTGCTATCGCGCAACAGCGTTGCTAAATCTGGATAAACAATTGGAATACCGTGTCGGTTAGCAACATCTTTGGCTCTGTCCCGGTCAACGTCAGTGATTCCGACGATTTTCAACCCAGCCTTTTTATAAGCAGGTAGGTGCGCACCATCGACTATCCCACCTGCACCAACAATTGCTATCGGAAGCTTATGAGATTCTGGTATTTCAAGTTTTGCGAACTCTGAAACTTCCTTAAAATGATCAATCATGATTGCTCTTTTGCAATCTCAGAACGAGCTTTAATTGGATCTCGATACTTCACTGTCTGTAGGTGTTCGCAGTACAGAACTAACTCTTCATCATCAGCCCGAAATACTTCATAACTAACTCTAAATAAACCTAACTCTTCATATTTAGGAGTTTTTTCAAGCAAAGTCCGCATTGTATAAATGGTGTCATTTACGAAAACTGGCTTAATAAATCTAAGTCGATCATATCCGTAACTAAAAGTTTGGGTGTTGTTATGTGCCATTAATCCCATACCAAAAGAGAAAACAAGAGCGCCCGGGACGATTCTTTTGCCAAACATTCCTTCTTTTGTAGCAAATATTTCATCCCCAACATAAGGATGCATATCTAGTAACAAGCAGTTGAATAACATCATCTCGCCTTCGGAAATTGTTCGCCTAATTGAGCGATCCACTTCTCCTACTTGGTAATCCTCATAATATTTATTATCTTGATTCCATACTGGAACCTGTAAACGCTTGGTGACATCATGGTTTGGATTTTTCATTATTTTCCTCCTAGGAATTCTCTGCGAATCTTTTCAGTGTCTTCGCCGACTCTTGGTGCGCCTTTAGGGTGTTTTAGGGTTTCTCCGTCTAGGCGCATTGGAGATCTAGTTGTTTTTATTTTAATTTCACCATCGTCGCCACGAACAGTTTCCTGCATCATTTCAAGTTGCGCAAAACCCTCATGTTCAACTAATTCGGGAAGGGTAAGTACTGGTGCGCACCAAACATCTGCTTTGTCGAGAATGCTGAGCCAGTGCTCTGTTTTCTGCGTTGCTAGATATTTGGACAGTGCCTGAGTGATCACTTCTTGATGGCTCCACCAATCTTCAGGGTTAGTAAATGCTGCGATAGATTCGAGACCTATTAATTCACCTAAAGAATTTATCGGTGTCATTGCAATTGCAAGGTATCCATCAGAAGTTGGATAAATCCCGTATGGGGCTGGCAAAAATGCATGGGCAGCATTTCTAGGTCCACGATTAACTCGCAACTGATCATCAAATGCATGAGCGCTTAACAACTCAAATTGCAGATCGAGCATTGATTCGGCCAAACTGGTATCAACGATTCCGCCCACACCGGTTCGTTCGCGACGCAACAATAAGGCGGTTACTCCATGGGCTATGTGAATAGAAGTCAGGATGTCGGCGATTGCAATTCCAACTGGGATTGGCGGTTCATCTTTACTGCCATTAAGCCAAGGAAAACCGGTAATCGATTGAGCAAGTAAATCCTGACCTGGTCGATCTTTCCAGGGCCCCTTTTCTCCATACCCAGTAGCGCTGGCATAAATAATCTTTGGGTTTATCGCTTTGACAGCCTCATATCCAAATCCCAGCCGTTCCATAACACCTGGCCGAAAGTTTTGAATTATTACATCCGCTTTTTTTATCAACTCAATTACATCTTTTTTATCACTTTCATTTTTTAAATCAGCGGCAAAACTTTCCTTATTCCGATTCATAATGTGGAACGAGAGGGTGTCTCCATCACTTGCGATACCGGCAAAAGCAAGGGTTCTGCCAATATCGCCAGTACCTGGACGTTCGATTTTTATTACCCGAGCACCTAAATCTGCAAGACGCATAGCTGAAACCGGGCCAGCTAAAAATTGGCTGAAATCAAGAACTAAAATTCCATCCAACGGTAGTTCGGGCCTTGCAATTCGTTGCGACATCAATCACCCTTCAAATTAAGATTCAATGAATTAATCGACGTGAAAAACTTCAGGGATTGAATGCCACCATTCTTCTCCAGTGCATTCAGCAACTGGACGTTGCATTGGCTTCATTACATCCCACCACTCTTGAGTCTTAGGATCTTCACCCATTTTTGCACTATCTGCTTCAAAATCGGAACCAATATATTCGAAGTATGAGAAAAGCAATTCACCATAACGATAAATAGAGTAATTTCTAATATTGCAATCGTAAATAGTTTTCAATACCTCTGGCCATACGGCTGCGTGATAACGCTCGTACTCTGCCCAATCTTTTTTCGGAATTCCAATAACAGATCCATATCTTTTCATTTGGATTAACCTTTCATACAAGGATTAGAGTGAGTAGAACTTAGTTGCAGTGCGATATTTAATATCATCTTGTTGATCTTGCGAAAGATGTGCAATTACATCCTGTTGTGCTTTCCACACAGTTTGATAATCGTTGGCTAGTAAAATCACTGGCCAATCCCCACCAAGCATGACTCGATTAGAGCCAAATATTGAAACCACATGATTCACATATGGGATCCAATCTTTAAATGACCAATTGGAATCAGAGGCAGTATTTAACCCTGAGATTTTTGCATAAATATTTGGGTACTTTGCGGCCTTCGCCATATCACTAGCCCATGGCTCCCATTCCTTATTTTTAATACCTGGTTTTGAGAGATGGTCAATAACTATTTTTAAATTTGGATACTTTTCAGCAATTACTGGCAGACAGGACATATGATCAGTATTGATCGTAACAAAATCCATCACCAAATTACGCGAAGCAAGATGTCCAATGCCCTCGAGAACCTCTGGCTTTAAAATCCACTTTGGATCCGGGTAATCATGAATTAAATTTCGCACCCCTTTAAAGACCGGATTCTTCACCAATACATCTA
>BJFZ01000022.1 GCA_014190175.1 Actinomycetes bacterium
CCAAGGCGGATTTGGTGGACCTAAAGGCGGACCAGGTAACTTCGGCGGACCACAAGGCGGACCAGGTAACTTCGGCGGACCGCAAGGTGGCCCAGGAAACCAAGGCGGTTTTGGTGGACCACGAGGCGGCATGATGGGTGGAATGCCAGGGATGCCAGGGATGCCAGGGATGCCAGGCAGCATGCCAAACCCAGGTTTCAAGCCAATGTCTGCGGCAGATATTATGAGCGGTAATAGAGGTGGAATTCGTCCTCCGGAGCCACCGATTCAGCCACTAGAGCCAGATATGGAAGAAATCACCCAAAAAATTTTTGCCGACAAAGTTGATGACTTGGTTGATCTTTTTGCGGGTGTTGCAGGATCTCGCCAAGGATTGAAGTTATTGCAAAATGTTCTTGGTGGAGTAGTTGGTGCAGGTGGAAAGCAACTTGCAAACATGCTCACGAAACACCCAGAACAAATTGTGAAAATGCTTGAATCTAATCCACAACGTTTAGAGCAACTTCTTCATCATATGAGTGAAACAAAAGCTGGAGAGAAATTAACTGCGCTTTTGCAAAAAGATCCAGATGGTGCTGCATTATTCGCTGAAATTGAAAGTGAATTAGATGAAGCACTTTCTGAGTACAACGATGAAGTTGCTGCCTTCGAGGAAGAGTTTGCTCAATATCAAGAAGATTTTGAAGCATTCGAATCCAAGATGATGAACAACATGCAGCAAGGCATGCAAGGTGGATTCGGCGGATCACAAGGTGGGCCAGGAAACTTCGGACCACAAGGTGGCTTCGATCCAAACATGCAGCAAGGACCACAAGGTGGCTTCGATCCAAACATGCAGCAAGGAATGCAAGGTGGATTCGGCGGACAACCTGCTGATGTAGATACCGAGGAGTTAGCAGCTCAAGAAGATGCACCAGCAGATGTTCCAGTTGATGCACCAGCAGACGCACCTGAGGCACCACCTGTATCATAAATAAATAGTTAATCAGTAAAGGGGTGGTGACTTCGGTCGTTACCCCTTTACTCTTTGTAGATGAAGTCACGCCTTGTAATTGCTGCACTCCTCGCCATTACATTATTGATTCCAGAAGATGCTAGTGCAGTAAGTGTTAAAAAAGAGCGAGCGTCAGTAACAATTGAAACTTTGGCCGTTAAAGGTCGTGCGGCAAAAACTGGTTACGACCGTTCTTCCTTTTCTCATTGGCGTGATCCAGATCGCAACGGATGCGATGCACGTAATGACATCTTGCGTAGAGATTTAACTAATTTAGTTATTAAATCTGATTCAAATGGATGCAAAGTATTAGGTGGAGTACTACCAGATCCATACTCTGGCAAAAATATAGATTTCGTTTTTGGTGCATCACTTGTTGATATAGACCATGTAGTGGCGCTCTCAAATGCTTGGCAAACCGGGGCGTTTCAATTCACTGATGAGATCAGATTGCAATTTGCAAATGACCCATTAAATTTATTAGCGGTAAGTGCAAGTCTTAATCGACAAAAAGGGGATGGTGATGCCGCAACCTGGCTTCCACCTACTAAGTCCTATCGCTGCCAATACGTTGCTCGCCAAATAGCTGTGAAGAAAAAATATGGCCTTTGGTTAACTAAGCTAGAAAAAGTTGCAATGTCTACGCTTTTAGCAAAATGCCCAAAAGAGGAAATTCCTAGCGCTTAAATTGCATCGCTTCCACGTTCGCCAGTGCGAACGCGAGTGATCGAATCAACTGGGGTAACCCAAATTTTTCCATCACCAATGTTTCCAGTGTTTGCAGCATTGACCACAATGCCAATTATGCGATCGACATCGTCATCATTTGCCAAAATTTCAAGGCGAACTTTAGGAATTAGATCAACTGTGTATTCCGCGCCACGATAAATTTCAGTGTGCCCCTTTTGTCGACCAAAACCGCTTGCTTCTGAAACGGTCATTCCATTTATGTCACCTGCACGAAGAGCTGTCTTAATCTCATCGAGTCTTGAAGGCTTAACTACTGCGGTGATTAATTTCATTTCCAGATCCTAACTGTTGAGTCAATTATCTAGCGATTTGAATGCAATGTGAAGTCATAGGCAGATTCAGCATGTTCCACTGTATCTAGTCCGGTTACCTCTTCTTCGCGCCGCACCCTGAATCCGATTGTTCGCGAAATAACGGTAGCGATTATCAAAGTAGCGATAAATGAGTAAGCAATCGTTGCAATAGATGCGATCGTTTGTTTAATTAATAATGACGGGTCACCACTTACAAATAATCCATCTCCGCCGGCAGCATTTACTGCTTTGGTGCCAATTAAACCAATTGCAATCATTCCTACAAGTCCACCAACTCCGTGAATTCCAATAACATCAAGTGAATCGTCATAACCCCATTTGTATTTACGTGACACCGCCCATGCTGAGGCGACGCCGCCAAATAATCCAATTGCAAGCGCGCCTAGGGGAGTGACATATCCGCAAGAAGGAGTGATGGCAACTGCACCAGCAATCGCACCTGATGCAACTCCCAAAGTTGTTGGCTTTCCATCACGAATCTTTTCAAATGCAATCCATGACATTGCAGCGGCAGCTGTTGCAACTTGAGTATTAATCATTGCAGTTGCGGCAAGTTGTCCGGCAGACAGTGCACTACCGGCATTAAAACCGAACCAACCAAACCAAAGTAATCCAGCACCGAGAAGTACAAACGGAATGTTGTGTGGACGCATTGGATCGCGACGGTATCCATCACGTTTTCCAAGAACAATTGCTAATGCAAGAGCTGCAGCTCCTGAATTCATTTCAACAACAGTTCCGCCAGCAAAATCAAGGGAACCAAGACGATCAATCATCCAACCACCATTGCCACCTTGTGATGCAAATCCCCAATGTGCAATTGGTGCGTAAACCAAAGTTATCCAAACAGCAACAAAAATTACCCAGGCAGTAAACCTGGTGCGATCTGCAATTGCACCAGAGAGAAGTGCAACAGTGATAATTGCAAAAGTTAATTGGAACATTACGAAAGCAAGTGTTGGGATCTGGTGTCCCTCTCCACCTACAACTTGGTCAATAGTTCCTCGTAATCCTAAATTTGAAAGATCACCAATTAATCCATTGCCAGCATCTGGACCAAAGGCGAGTGAGTACGCGTAGAGCACCCAAATAATTGTGGTAACTCCCATGGCCGCAAAAGACATCATCATCATATTGAGAGTGCTTTTTGCGCGAACCATTCCACCGTAAAAAATTGCCAAGCCTGGTGTCATCAGGAGCACTAAGGCTCCACTCATTAAGACCCAAGCGGTATCTGCTCCGTTAATCTCCATTTGGGTACTTTGATGGGCAAATGTTTCAGTGATGTAAAAAAGCCGCCTTGGCGCGCAGGGATTTTTCAGCCAATTCAAAACAATTTAGTGGGGTGAGCGACGGGGCTCGAACCCGCGACATCTCGGACCACAACCGAGTGCTCTACCAGCTGAGCTACGCCCACCATGTACGGCAAATACTACCGGCTACTACAGGTTCAGAGTTATGGGGCGGTCAGCCCTTCGGTGATCAATCGCAGCGCTTCGCTCTCAGGCCCGGGTGCCGCAGTAAATATTGCAGCGCGGTAATAGCGAAGTTCAGTGAGGGAGTCTTGGATGTCGCCTAAGGCGCGATGGTTTCCACTCTTTTTCGGAGCATTGAAGTAGACCCTTGGATACCAACGTCTGGCTAATTCTTTGATCGAAGAAACATCCACACTTCGATAATGCAAGTACTCACCAACTTTCGGAAGATCGCGGGCGATGAAATTGCGATCTACCCAGATGCTATTTCCGCAGATTGGGGATTTTCCGAGTTCAACTCCACAGTTTTTTAGGTAATCCAAAACTTTTGTTTCAGCGTCGGCCAAAGTGGTGCCTGATTCAAGTAGCGATAGCAGTCCGGAATTAATATGCATATCGCGTACGAAATCGCTCATCTGGGTCAAAGCGCTCGCCGGAGGTTTGATCACGATTTCAAGGCCAGTGCCAATTGGGTTTAGCTCACCATCGGTGACAATCACTGCAATCTCAACTAGCGCGTCTTCGACCAAAGAAAGACCGGTCATCTCGCAATCAATCCAGACCAGATTGGGGTTTTCGCTCACGGGATAAATCTAGGGGGTGGAGCGAGAATTCGCCGTCCGTTCACCTGTTGTTAATCTAAATTCCCCCAATAAATTCCATCAATCTACAAGATTAACCCCGTGTCGATAAACGAAATTTCGGATCAGGTGCGTGCTATCCCAGAAGCGCGGGCGCTAAGTAATAAGCCTCGGTTTTCTGATCGCGTCTTTCGTGGAGTTGTCACACTTGGTGGTTTCACGTCACTTCTAATTTTAGGTTTGATCTCTTTATTTCTGCTTTACCGCGGCTTTTCCGTATTACGAAGTGAAGGTTTTAGCTTCATAACAGATTATGAATGGGTTTCATCAATCAACTCCGATGGCACCGAAGGCGAAGTGGCTTCCACATATGGCGTAGGCGCAATGTTGGCGGGCACAATAGTTACCGCAATTATTGCGTTATTAATTGGCGCACCTGTCGGAGTTTTGGCGGCTCTCTATCTGGTATTTTATGCACCAATACGCACGCGCAAATTTTTAGTTTCTGTTGTTGATTTAATGGCGGCCTTCCCATCGATCTTGTTTGGTCTTTGGGGTTTAAATGTATTGATGGATCAAGGAATTTATGTAGCGGAATTACTAAATAGGTACTTGGGTTGGATTCCAATTTTTCAAGTTCCAGTGCCAGTTTTCCTACGCTCTCCATTTATAGCCGGCTTAGTACTTGCAATCATGATCATGCCAATTGTTACTTCAGTGGCGCGTGAAATATTTGCTCAAACTCCACTAGATCGAATTCAAGCCGCATATGCACTTGGTGCAACTCGATGGGCGATGATCAAAGCTGTTGCGATTCCATATGGATACAGTGGTGTTGTTGGTGGAGCCATGTTGGGACTCGGAAGAGCGCTTGGTGAGACTGTTGCGGTGTTTACCGTCTTAAATATTGTCTATCGTGCAAATTTTGATATTTTACTTGGAGCGGGCGGCAATCTCGCATCTCATATTATTTTGAAGTTCGGTGAAGCTTCGAGTGAAGAGATTAAAGCTTTGATGGCTGCTGGTTTTGTATTATTTTTATTGACGCTTGCAGTGAATTTATTGGCTGATTTTATCGTGGCCCGAACTGGGAAGCGTGGAAAATAATATGACTCCAGAATTACAAGAGATTGAAGTTAAACCAAAGCAACCTTGGAAGCCGACCCAACGTGAAATTAATCTAAATATTGCAATATTTATTTTTAATATTTTACTTACTTTGGCTGTAATTCAATTTACCGGATTTAGTGGAAAGCTCGCTTTTGTACTTCTCTTTATTGTTATTTCGCTTACCTCTAATTTTCTTGTCTCTTTCTTTAAAGGTGGAACCGTGCTGGCCAAAAATACTTTGGCAACCGGATTCGCATTTACTGGTATTGCATTATTGCTGATGCCGGTTATTTCAATTTTAGTGACGGTTATTAAACGAGGAACTGAAGCCATGTACATCGGCTTTTTCACAACTGATATGTCCGAGGATTCGTTTGCTTCTTCCCTAGACGTGGGTGGAATAAAGCATGCGGTACTCGGCTCATTGATTATGGTCACGATTGCTTTGCTATTGAGTGTCCCAATTGGAATTTTGACCGCACTTTATTTGACGGAGCTAAAAGGTCGCGGCTCAACTTTAATTAGATTCTTAGTCCAAGCTATGAGTGGAATCCCTTCTATTGTTGCTGGCCTTTTTATTTACTCGGCTCTCATTACGGGAAGTGGTCGTGGCTTCTCAGGATTTATGGGCGCCCTCGCCTTAACTATCTTGATGATCCCAACAGTGGCTCGGACATCTGAAGAAGTTTTGAAATTGATTCCGAGCGATTTGCGAGAAGCCGGTCTAGCCCTGGGTGCTACTCAGTGGCGAACAGTTGCAATGGTGGTAATCCCTGCCGCAAAAAGTGGATTAATAACAGCTGCAATTCTTGGTGTAGCCCGCGTTGCGGGAGAGACAGCACCTTTGCTTTTCACAACTGGTGGTGCCGATGCGCTTAACGTTAACCCAGTATACGGAAATATCGGTTCGGTTCCATTTTATGTTTGGAAAGCATTGATTGATGGCTCACCTAACGCGATTGCGCGTGCCTGGGCGGGAATATTTGTGCTGATGATCATAGTTTTATCTTTATTTATTGCCGCAAGAAAAATTGGTTCTCCAAAGAAAGTACGGAGTTAATTTATGATTGACAAATCGGTGCGAGAGGAAAGGCCTGTAATGTCCGAACCACAAAAGATCCAGCCATCTAGTTTGGCTGATGTTGCCGCGAGTAAATTTGAGAAGCAAGGCAATGTGTCAGCAGCAGTCGGATCGGGACTAGATGCCCGAAATATTTATGCCTGGTTCGGTAAATATCTTGCAGTCTCAGATATGTCGATTTACTTTGCCGCCGGAACCGTCACAGCGTTGATCGGGCCATCTGGTTGCGGAAAATCAACATTTCTAAGAACCTTAAATCGAATGCATGAATTTATTCCTGGAGCAGCAATGTCTGGTGAAGTTTTTTTACATGGGAAAGATATTTATGCAGCCGGAACAGATGTAACAAAAATTAGATTAAAAATTGGCATGGTTTTTCAAAAACCCAACCCATTCCCTTCGATGTCAATTGGGGAGAATGTATTAGCCGGAATTAAATTAGCTCAATTGAAAGTTCCAAATAAGAATGAGTTAATGCAAGATTGCTTAGAGAGAGCTGGCCTGTGGAGCGAAGTTAAAGATCGCTTAAACCAACCAGGAGGATCATTATCTGGCGGTCAACAACAAAGATTATGTATCGCAAGATCCCTTGCTGTAAATCCAGATGTTCTTTTGATGGATGAACCTTGTTCGTCGCTAGACCCAGGTTCAACTTTAAAAATTGAAGAGACAATTGGTGAACTAGCAAAAACTATGGCAGTCATTATTGTTACGCATAATATGCAACAAGCAGCACGCGTATCTGATTACACCGCTTTTTTCTTATCAGAAGGCGGACCCGGCAAATTGATTGAGTTTGCACCGACCCGTGAAATTTTTGGACGGCCTAAGGACATTCGCACCGAAAATTATGTGACTGGACGGTTTGGCTAATTTCACCGGATGTTCACCTAACTGTTGCTTTTTGTTTCACAGAAAACCGATAAAACTTAAATTTAACTCCATAGGTTTAGCAATGAAAAAGTAACCAAACTATGGAGGAAATTTGATGAAGAAGTCGCTAGCGGTAGTTGCCGTAGCAGCACTGCTTTCTGGAATATTTGCCGGGCCTGCACAAGCTAAAGATGTGAAATTAACAGGTGGCGGAGCAACATTCGCTGCTCCAATTCTTGATGCATGTAAAGGTGAATTCGCCTCAGCAAGTGGTGATTCATACAGCTACGCATCACTAGGTTCAGGAGCTGGTCGTTCAGGTTGGGATAAAGGCGATTACGACTTCGGTTGGTCTGACACACCTCACCTCACTGCAAAAGATGTAAATACGATGCACATTCCAGTTGTCGCTGCGCCAGTAGCGATTATGTACAACATCCCAGGCGTGGATGAACAATTGAATCTAACTCCTGAAATTATTGCTGGAATTTTCTCTCGTCAAATCACAAATTGGAATGACCCAAAGATCACAGCTGAAAATAACAAAACAATTAAGACTCCAATTTTCAAGAAAACCAAGGTAACCACCAAAGTAAAAGGTAAAAAAGTTACCAAGACAATTACCGCAAAGGATAAAAGCGGAAATCCAATTGTAGATAGCTACACAGAGGAAAAAGTTGCTATCGATTTTCCTAAGCTCCCAATCGTTATTGTCTACCGAAATGATTCTTCAGGAACTTCTGGAATCTTCACCAACTACTTGGCAGCAGCTGCTCCATCAATCTGGACCAAACCAGGAAACAACGATTTCACTGCTTCATTTCCTGGAGTGATTACAGATGCCGCAAACTTTGGTTCAGTACAGGGCGGAAAGGGTTCTGAACAAACCGCACCGCTAACCGCTCGTATCGCCGGAGCAATTACTTATGCTGAGGCAAATTATGCGAAAAGCAATGGTTTGAAAGTTGCCAAAGTAAAGAACAATGCCGGAAATTACGTAGAACCAGGCGCTGCTGGCGTTTCAGCATTCTTGGGTTCTGCAACTACTAATCCAAATGGAACTTTGACTCTTGATTACAAGAGTACAAATCCAGCGGCATATCTACTTGGATCAACTTCATATGCACTTGTTTCAAGTTCTTACAAGGATCCAGTCAAGGGTGCGGCAGTCAAAGGTTTGATGACCTACATTCTTAATGAATGTGCCAAGAAATTCCCAGCAACTGAGTTCGCTGTAATCGATGGCCCATTGAAGACATTCAATGAGGCACAGATTGCAAAAATTAAGTAAAACTTAAAAAAAGTAAAAATGGGGTCCACTTAGGTGGGCCCCATTTTTGTTGTCTTGTTGCTTCAAGTGCGCCTGGCAGGAATCGAACCTGCGACAACCCGCTTAGAAGGCGGGTGCTCTATCCGACTGAGCTACAAGCGCAAATCAGCGTTGCTTGGCTAATTGTAGTAGCCGGTCTGTTGTTCGATCACCGCTCAGCAGAAACCATGGAATAGTGCCAAGGGCGATAAAGTAGGGGCTATGGCCGAATTTATTTACACAATGAAAAAGACGCGCAAAGCCCATGGCGACAAGGTGATTTTGGATGATGTGACCTTGATGTTCCTACCAGGGGCCAAGATCGGCGTTGTCGGCCCTAATGGCGCTGGAAAATCAACAGTGCTACAGATTATGGCTGGATTGCAGCAACCATCTAATGGTGAGGCTTTTCTTACGCCCGGGTATTCAGTTGGCATCTTGTTACAAGAGCCAAATTTAGATGACAATAAAAATGTGCTTGAAAATGTACAAGAGGGTGTTGCTGAAACGATGGCTTTGCTTAAAAGATTTAATGATATTTCTGATGAGATGTCCTCACCTGATGCTGATTACGACAAATTGTTGGCAGAGATGGGAAATCTGCAAGAGCAACTTGATCACCGGAATGCGTGGGAGATCGATTCACAATTAGAACAAGCGATGGATGCACTCAGATGCCCACCAGCAGATGCTGATGTAAAAGTTCTTTCAGGTGGAGAGCGTCGCCGAGTTGCTTTATGTAAATTGCTTTTGCAAGCACCAGATTTATTACTACTTGATGAGCCAACTAACCATTTAGATGCAGAGTCAGTTCTTTGGTTGGAACAACATTTAGCGAAATACCCTGGAACTGTTGTGGCGATTACTCACGATCGGTACTTCTTGGACAATGTGGCGCAATGGATTCTGGAATTAGATCGCGGACGCGCATTCCCATATGAGGGAAATTACTCAACATATTTGGAAACAAAATCAGCACGTTTGAAAATTGAAGGTCAGAAAGATGCTAAACGCGCAAAACGTTTAACTGAAGAACTTGAATGGGTGCGCCAGAATTCAAAAGGTCGCCAAGTTAAATCAAAAGCACGTCTTGCACGCTATGAAGAAATGGCTGCTGAAGCTGACAAAGTTCGGAAGATGGATTTTGAAGAGATTCAAATTCCACCGGGACCACGCCTTGGAAATATTGTGGTTGAAGTTGAGAAACTGAGTAAAGGCTTTGGGGATCGATTGTTATTTGATGGTCTTTCATTTTCACTCCCACGTAACGGAATTGTTGGAGTTATTGGACCAAACGGCGCGGGTAAAACCACGCTCTTTAAAATGCTTTTAGATTTAGAGAAACCAGATGGCGGAACTCTAAAAATTGGTGAAACTGTTTCGATCTCATATGTAGATCAGGGGCGTGGCGGCATCGATCCAAAGAAAAATATCTGGGAAGTTGTCTCAGACGGTTTAGATTTCATGAAAGTGGGCCAAGTTGAAATTCCAAGCCGGGCCTACGTTTCAACCTTTGGTTTTAAAGGGCCAGACCAACAAAAACTTGCTGGAGTCCTATCTGGTGGTGAGCGAAATAGATTAAATCTTGCCTTAACTTTAAAAATGGGTGGGAACTTACTTCTTCTTGATGAGCCAACAAATGATCTAGATGTGGAAACTCTCGGAAGTTTGGAGAATGCACTGCTCAACTTCTCTGGTTGCGCTGTTGTGATTTCCCACGATCGCTGGTTCTTAGATCGTGTAGCCACACACATTCTTGCTTATGAGGGTGATTCACAATGGTTCTGGTTTGAAGGAAACTTTGAATCTTATGAGAAGAATAAAGTTGAGAGATTAGGCGCAGAAGCATCGCGTCCACATCGAGTTACTTATAGAAAGTTGACCCGCTAATGAAACATCAATTCAAATGTCAAGTTCGTTGGGGCGACTTAGATGCATTTATGCATGTGAACAATGCTGCATACTTGACCTACATTCAGGAAGCTCGAGTTGATTTCACGGTCTATTCACGTCAACGTTCAAATCTGCAACCTATTTTAATTGAAATGGTTGTTGCGCATGCTGATGTTGATTACATAAATCCAATTTATAGTGCTGGAATTGAAATAGATGTCGAAGTTTGGGTATCTAAAATCGGAACCTCATCTTTCGTTTTGCAATATGAACTTTCTAAAGCTGGCACGATCTATGCTAAAGCTAAAACTGTGCAGGTCACAGTTTCAATGGAGTCAAAGAGTTCACGGCCAGTAAATGAGCAAGAGCGAGAATTCCTTTCGCAATACCTAATAAGCGAGTAAAAGTGTCAGAAAATTTTTACGAAGCAGTTGGTGGCGAAAAAGCATTTGAACAATTAGTTTCACATTTTTATGCACTGGTTGCTATAGATCCCATTTTGCGTCCCATGTATCCAGTCGATGATTTGCATGGTGCGGCAATCAGATTAAAGATGTTCCTTGAGCAGTACTGGGGTGGGCCAAAGACTTATTCTGAAGAGAGGGGACATCCACGCTTGCGGATGCGCCATGCAGATTTCAAAATAGGGACAAAAGAACGTGATGCTTGGTTGCTTTGCATGAACAGCGCAGTTAATGAATTGGTGATCACCACAGAACAGCGAAGTGAGCTTTGGAGTTATTTGGAAGGCGCAGCACAATTCATGATCAATTCAGAGGATTAAATATTTGGTATTTTTTCAGATTTAGAACGAGGGTATTTGTATTTCCTCAAAAACTTCTTCAAATTCAATTCCAGGAATTCCTAGATCGCCTGAAACTCCTTCACTTACTAATTGTCGGATTTCTGACAGTGAATTTCCGAGGACCACATATTTACTAGGACCATCTTGATCTTCGATATCAGCATGCGCAAACCATTCATCTTCTTGCGTTTGAGATATGTATAGATTGTACTTACTCACCTAATCAACTCCAATCCCTGCTCCAAAGTTAACCCAATTACTGTTATCAAAATCTTTTTAATCTCAATGCCGGAAACCTCTCTTGAGTTATGAAAACAATATTGAATAGTTGGGTAGCTTTTAGATTTTAGTTTTCTATGTGAACCTCTTTGACTAACAATATAGTAATTTAGCGGTTTGCGAAATAATATGGCTAGGAATTTTCTGGATTTCATTGATGGAAAATCAGACACATCGCAATTTTGATCACCAAAATGAAAGTTTAAAACAGAGGGTTACATTTTGTGGATATAGGTAGAATTTAGTTACTATTAGTAAGCAAGGAAATGGTAATTAGGTTGATTGAATTTAGTCGAGTGGGTCTGGATCTTCCGGTAAAAATTGTGAGATCTTTGTTACCAATTCGCTTCCGCGGTTTCTGGCAATCCAGTCATAACCAAAATCACTTACTTTTCCCAAAGTTCGCACTGTCAGTGCGACGCCACGATAGGCACCACCCGCAAGTGTTAACAAATCTGCAATGGCTCGTGCGCCAGATGATCGGTAACTTCCTTTAATCAACTGAACGCTTTTCTCACACTCTTCAATAGAAATTCCATGGGTCACCAAATCCGCAGTTTGATATGCGTAAAAGTAAATCTCGGCTGAAATGCGTGGACGAAGCCAGGCGACTGCACGACGACAAAAATTGCACTCTCCATCAACTAAAACTACAGTTTTCCCATTAAATGGAATTAGATTGCTCATTGAGAACGGTTTCCAACTTTTAAGATCTCGCCATTACGCAAATACCAAACGACTCCATCTTGAGCGCGAATAGTGGTTATACGCAGCCCGACATTTTCGACAATTCCTTTAACTTCAAGTAATTCAACTTCGTCGCCAACGCCATATTGATCTTCCAGCAGCATTGATAGTCCAGCAAGTAGGTCGCGCACAAATGTCTGAGCACCAAGTCCTAATGCGACACCAACGACGCCAGCAGAGGTTAGTAGTGGGCCCAGATTGATTCCTAACTCATCAAGAATTGTTGCTAACGCGATAAGTGCAGTAGTCCCACCTAGGGCGCTACGGAGTAAAGCACCGATAGTTCTGGCACGTTCGCCTACTCGATTGGCTTTGCCCTTATCTGATCGCGCAATCAATCGATTCATGGCTTTAGTAATTGCACGTGAGCCAATTAATCGGATCAATAAAGCAATAGCGACGATTGTAGTTATGCGAAGTGGGGCTCCATTAAACCAATCTGAAAAAGAGTTGATAAACCCATTCATTATTTAGCACCTCCAGTTGGTGACATTCCACTCCATTTTGAATGAAATGCCAAGGTATCTGCGGTTAAATCAATAGAGCGCGTTAGCGATCTTGCTCCATGTCCAACATCAAATTCGGCCCGGATTAAAACTGGTCGATCGCTAGCTGTTGCATGTTGCAAAGCGGCACACATCTTTCGGGCATGAAGTGGATCAACGCGGGTATCGCTATCAAATACAGTAAATAAAGTTGCCGGATAGTGAACACCTTCGCGTACCTGGTGGTAAGGGGAGTAGGAGATTAACCATTCAAACTCTTCTTCAATCTCAGCACTTCCATATTCATCAGACCAAGTAGCACCTAAACCGTGTTTTTCATACCGAACCATGTCTAGCAAAGGCGCAGAACAAACTACCGCGCTATAAAGATCGGGTTCTTGAGTTAGAGCCGCACCAACTAACAAACCACCATTTGATCCACCTTCAATAGAAAGTTGCGTCGAGGTTGTCC
The DNA here is from genome assembly GCA_014190175.1 of Actinomycetes bacterium. The sequence continues at coordinate 13,169 of BJFZ01000022.1, forward strand.
AACCTTGTTCAATTAAAGTTCTTGCAGCGGAATGAAAATCATCAAAAACATTTTGTTTCTCACCCCGCATGCCCTCACGGTGCCAATCTTCGCCCTCTTCATCACCACCGCGGATATTTGCAACAACCCAAACTCCACCTGCTTCAACCCAAGCAAGTGCACTTGCTGAATATCCAGGAGATAAACCAACTCCAAACCCTCCATACCCGTAAAGCACAGTAGGCCGTGGATCCTCTGGTTTTTCAGTTGGGGAAAGCACAAACATTCGCACCAGAGTTTCATCTAATGATTTATAAGTAATTTGTTTTGAGAAAACTTTTGGAACAGCAACACTTCCTGGCGGATCTGCATATTTACTTAGTTTTAAAGTACGAGCATCAAAATGATAAACAGTTGGGGGAGTTACATGGTCGGTGTAACCAATCCAGGCTTCATGACCCCCTTCTGGTCGCTCACTTAAACCAGTCAAAGTGCCAGAGCCCGGCAATGGAATAGTGCTTTGTCGTTCTCCAGTTTCAAGTGAGTGAATACTTATCTCACTAACTCCATGTCTTTCCCAAGAAACCAAAAGCATCGCACCTGGAAGTTGGTCGCCATCTAATATCGCCCAACCACCCATTACCGCTTCTTGGTCTTCAGCAACTAACTCACGCCATTGCGCACTCTCACCCATTGAAAGCAATGTACTTGGAGAGGAGATACAGATCCGACCACGTGGTGCATCAAAATCTGTTCCAATTAAGATTCTTCCATCGCGCAATGCTTGGACATCAGCTCGTGAATCACTTTCTGCGCTATGAATTAAAATCAAATCTGGATTTTCGATTGAACTACTTTGTAGATCTGCAAGCCAGAGATCATTACGAGGTTCAGTACCTGCACTTGCCGAAATGCTCAGCCAACATCCATCCATTGAAACAGTAACTCCGTAATAACTAGTGATCTCTTCATCGGCGCCCCAAATTTCAATGTCATCTTCAGCAGGAGTGCCAACTTTATGTAAATACACCCGGCGATGAAACTTCTCCTCATCCGCAGGGATTAAATCTGGCGCAAGTCGTCGCACATAATAAAATGCATTCTCACCTGGTAGCCAAGCAATAGGTGAGTAGCGACCGCGATCAATCGGCCCATCAATTATTTTTTTACTTTCAATATCTAGAACATAAATTGAACTTTCTTCAGTTCCGCCAGTTGACAATTGATAAGCAAGTAAATTTCCTTCTTTAGATGGCTGAAACGCATCCAAAGTTGTTTTACCTGTTGGATCAATTGCAATTGGATTAAGCAAAACAACTTCTGGTGAATCTGGTGTTTTGCGAGTGTAAAGAATGCCCAACTCTTCGCCAGCTTTTCGGCGCATGTAAAAAGATCTCTCTCCGCGCCAAGCGGGAGTGGATATATATCCGGCACCAAGCAATGTAGTAAGTCGTTGCGACCAATGATCGCGCCCACTTAATTGTTTAATCTGGTTTTGCCATAACTCTTCTTGAGCGGCTGACCATTTTTTAGTAGCTGAGGATTGCCCATCTTCGAGCCATCGATAAGGGTCGGCGACCTCCTGACCGAAGTACTCATCGCTGATTGCTTCACGATCGGCGGGTGGATATTTCAGGCTCATGCTCCTAAGCCTAGGCTCGCGGCTCCAAAAGTTCATCAACTTAGGCTTTTTTCTGGTGTGCCTGACTAGCCAACTTCGACAGAACCTAGCAAGATTTCACTTATCTGATTGGCACTTTGTGCGCAGGAGGGAGTGGTGATGTCTAACGCTCTTGTCCTTAATGCGACATATGAGCCCCTTTGCGTTGTCAGTGAACGTCGCGCTCTCATTTTGGTTATGAATCAACGTGCAGGTGTTGTTGAAACTTCCGGGTCTTTCATCCACCATCCGGCTGGAGATATGTCGCTCCCAACTGTTATTAAATTAAATCGGTTTGTCAGAGTTCCATATCGCAATACTGTGCCACTTACCCGACGTGCAATTTTTGCCCGCGATGGTGGAAAATGTGCTTACTGCCAAGCACCGGCAACAAGCATTGATCATGTGATGCCAAGATCTCGCGGAGGTGCTCACGCTTGGGACAATGTTGTATCTGCTTGTCATCGTTGTAACCATTCCAAAGCTGATCGCACTTTGAAAGATTTGGGTTGGCGATTACGAAATATTCCTAAAGAACCATCCGGGGCAGCGTGGCGAATACTGGGTACCGGTCGCGCAGACCCACGTTGGGTTCCATACCTTCAGCCATTTGGAGTAGGAAGTGTTGTCGCTTAGCAAGCAAATTTAACTAGTAGGATTACTGCATTATGAATTCACAAATACTAAATCTGGCAATCAATCAAGAAGATGGCAGTATGCCTGGTGAAGGTCTTACTGTATTAGAAACCTTCACTTATTTTTTCTTAGCTCCCGCCGGATTATTTCTGGTCATCTCATTAATTGTTTATTTAGCGGTTCGACCAAAAAATGCGCGTGGCAGCGCTGGTCGAGCAATTACAAAAATTAATTAATTACGCCTTAGCGTCAACACCTTGCGCCTTGAGTGATCGTGCCATTGAATCTCGGTTTTCTGAAAGTAATCTGCGTAAAGCAGCTGGTGCATCTTTGCCGGCACCCGCTAACCAACTCTCTGCTTTAGCAAGATTTTGGTCACTCACTAAATAGGCAGGGAATAAACCAGAGACGATGTTGGACGCAATTTCATAAGATTTCTTTTCCCATGTTTCAACTAAGCAATCAAAATACTTGTCAACATATGGAATCAGTAATTCGCGTTGGCTTGGACGTTGCATTCCGCCGATAGTCGCCAATTGAATGTGATTTGAAAGTTCAGAGTTAAATGCATCTTGCCAGGCTTTAGCTTTTACATCTGTTGAAGGAAGGGCTGCTCGACAGAATGCAGCGGATTTAAGTCCACTAGCAGTGTTATCTGCAGCAACCTCTTTGGTGATTTCTGCTTCAGTTAACTTGCCGCGTTCTGCAAGTGCGCCAAGGAAGTGCCAACGCAGATCTGCATCAACAACTAAACCAGCGACATCTCCATCAAGAATTTGTCGGATACGGGCATTTTGGCGATCTGAAAATGCAGCCGTAGTAAATGAACGCGCATATTGCAACTGCATATCTGAACCTGGGGCACTGTTTTCCAGCAAGATTTCTAAACCATTTGCCATCTGCTCACGCACTTTGTCGCGATTTTCTGCACACGCAAATAATTCGACTGCGGTTCCCATCTGAATCAAAGTCATGGAAATAACAGAAACATCTTTTTCTGTAGCAAGACCAGAAATTGCCATCGGAACATATTGACTTGCTGAAAGTTCTCCATCGCGCAACATGTCCCATGAAGCAGACCAGCAAAGTGCACGAGTAAGCGGATCTTCAATACCGGCAAGGTTCTTGGTTAGAGTTGCTATCGAACGCTCATCAAAGCGAATTTTCGCATAACTTAAATCGCGATCGTTTAACAAAATCAAATCAGCTTCTTTTTCACCAATTAATTGATCAATCGAAGTAAGAGCACCAGCTACATCAAGTTCTACTGATCTACGAAGCGTTAATTTGTCGCTCTTCAAATCATAAAGTCCAACTGCCATCCGATGTGGGCGAAGTTCAGTAGAACCTTTTGGAACAAGTGGCGCTTCTTGTGCAACAGAGATCTTCTTGTACTTTCCATCGGTTACTTCAATTGCCGGACGCAAAGTATTTACACCGGCTGTTTGCAACCAGGTAGAGACCCAAGGCTTCAAAGAGCGACCACTTGTGGCTTCTAGTTCTACCAAGAGGTCATTTAAAGTTGTATTTCCCCATGCGTGCTTTGCAAAATATTGGCGCAAGCCATTAACAAAATTATCTTTGCCGACATGGGATACAAGTTGCTGCAATACAGAAGCACCTTTTGCGTATGTGATTCCATCAAAGTTTGTCTTGACTGCCTCTAGATCTGACATGTCCACAACGATTGGGTGTGTAGATGAAAGTTGATCTTGGCGATATGCCCAGTTTTTTCTTTCGGCATTAAAGACTGTCCACGAATTTTTAAATCTGGTGGCATCAGCGAGTGCGGTATAGGAAGCCCACTCAGCAAATGATTCATTCAACCAAAGGTCATCCCACCAGGTCATGGTTACTAAGTCGCCAAACCACATATGTGCCATCTCATGCAAAATCACATTTGCCCGCCAGTTGTAATTCTTGTCGGTGACTTTGCTTCTAAAGACAAAGTAATCTTCAGCAAAAGTAACAGCGCCAGCATTTTCCATAGCACCTGCGTTAAATTCAGCAACAGCGATCTGATCATATTTTTCAAACGGATAAGCAAGACCAAACTCTTTTTCGAAGTATGCAAAACCTTGTTTAGTGATTTTAAAAATCTCATCAGCATCTAATTTTGCTGCAAGTGATGTTCGGCAGTAAATTCCAAGCGGAACTTCTTTTTCGCCTTTATAGGTATCGGCTACGAAGTGATATGGACCAGCAATGAGAGCGGTGATGTAAGTAGACATCACTGGAGTCTCATTAAATTCCCAAAAAGTTTTATTGTTACCAAGATCTTTTTTCTCTTTAGCTGAATAGTTTGAGATTACTTGCCAATTAGATGGAGCAATAGTTGTAAGCGTGAACTTTGCTTTCAAATCTGGTTGGTCAAAGCAAGCATAAACTCGACGTGAATCAGCAACTTCAAATTGTGAGTACAAATAAACTTCTGAATCGGCAGGGTCGACAAATCGGTGCAGACCTTCACCCGATGTTGAATAGATAGCATCTAGATCTACGACCAAGGTATTTTCAGCGGCAAGATTTTTTAAGTGAACGCTTTCGCCATCAAATACGGATGGATCTAATGGCACGCCATTCAGAGTTGCACTGTGGAGCGTGCGACCAACTGCATCTATAAATGTTTCAGTACCTGGTTTGCTACTTGAAAACTTGACTGTGGTTTTTGCACGAAAAACTTCGGCGCCAGTAGTCAGATCTAACTCAACTAGATAGCTGTCTACTTTTAAGTGAGCGCTACGAGCGGCGGCTTCAGCACGAGCAAGGTTTACTCCAGGCACAGATACTCCTTATATAAAGCGTTGAGGTGATATCCAACCACTTGGCGCGGGTTTGGGCTAAAAAGTAATCAGTGGCAGGCTTGGGTTATGGAAGCCCAACAGGAGTATTCGAACTCGATCCGCACTTACAAGTTGCGAGGGGCCCGAATCACCCATTCTCAAGAAGCGGCAATTGAGCGGCATTGGCAGCGATTCGGCGTTGAGATCGGCGATGCCTCGATCGATCTGCACACCCTATTTCCTGATCTAACTCATGTAGTTCTTGAGATTGGAACTGGCATGGGAGAGGCGACTGCCGAGATGGCAGCAGCGGATCCCACAATTGGAATCGTCGCACTTGAGATTCATCGGCCAGGTATCGGTTCACTTCTTTGGCGGATAGATCAAGCCGGAGTCGAGAATGTTCGAATCATTCATGATGATGTGATGTTGGTACTACCAGAAAAAATCCTTGATGGATCAATTGATGAGATCAGAATTTATTTTCCTGACCCTTGGCCAAAATTGCGCCATCACAAACGCAGATTGCTGCAAGGTGATTTCTTAAACTTACTTGCGCAAAAATTACGCAGTGGTGGACTTTTGCATATTGCTACAGATTGGCAACCGTATGCAGATTGGATTGCAGAGAGATTGGATCAAGTTCCTGAATTTTCTGGGGGAGTTGTTCCGCGACCTAGTAATCGAACTTTTACGCGTTTTGAGAAACAAGGATTAGATAAAGAGCATCAAGTTACAGATTTTCATTACTTTAAAAAGTAAAAACTTTAAAGCGGAGGAAGTTTTTTACTTACTTCGTAATCCGAGATCATCTCGATACGACGAGTATGTCGATCTTCCCCTGAATAAGGAGTAGCCAGAAACGCATCAACAATTTCAAGTGCTTCGATTTGCGAATTCATGCGCTCGCCGATTGATAAAACATTTGCGTTGTTATGTTGACGAGATAGTGCGGCGATTTCACTGTTGTATGCAAGTGCTGCGCGAATTCCAGCAACTTTATTGGCACTAATTTGTTCGCCATTTCCCGAACCACCTAAAACAATTCCAAGAGAACCAGCGTTCTTTGCGACCCCTTCAGCGGCTCTTAGACAAAAAGTTGGGTAATCATCTAGTGCTTCAAAAGAAAATGGCCCATGGTCGACCACCTCATGACCTGATTTTTTCAAGTGATCAATAATTAAAGTTTTATAGGCAAAACCGGCGTGATCAGATCCAATATGTATTTGCATGCAGAGATCTTGGCAGAAAAAGAATCAGGACGCGGTGCACTTGGCACGCGCGCCCTGTTTCTTAAGGGGGGATTAATTAATTATGCTGCTTTTGATACTTTCTTTATTTGAGTAATTGCTGCCTTGCTACCGCTTTTCGCAGTAGCCGCTGGGGTTGAGGCTGTTGGATCAGGTGTGGTCTTTGGTGCAACTCCGGTGTTGCCTTTAGGACCTTTTCCTTTTCCACCCATTTGGCCGCCACCCATTGGGCCACCCTTGTCACCCTTACCGCCCATGTCACCCATTTGACCACCCATTGGTGGACGTGTGGATGAGATTTCAGCGGTCACAAGACCAACCAGGTTTAACTTCGCATTTGCTACTTGTTCAGCAGTTAATTTTCCTGCAGTTCCTGCTGCATCAAGGTCTGCACTTTTTTCCGCAACTAGTGCTGCGATAAGTGCATCTTTCTTGGTACCAGCAATTTCGGCAAGAGTCTTACCGGTTTGGAGTTGAATCTTTAACTCTGCTGCGGTAATTCCAAGAGCGCCGGTTATTACGGCTTCATGTTTGGCTTGTTGTGCAAGACGAGCAGCGTCATTAGCAACACGTTCTGCATCGCGGGCTGCATCTTTTGCAACTTTGTCATCTGCAAGTGCTTTAACAATTGCATCAGATTGTGCTTGAGTAATCGTTCCGGCAGTAACGAGCTTTGCCAGCACAGCGGCTAGAACATCAACGCCACCTTTTTCTGGTCCGCCCATCATGTCGTCACGTCCACCCATGCCCATACCGCCACCCATTGGCCCACCTTTTGCTTGTGGGTTGATCTTTGGATTTGAGGTAACCACTTTTTTGGTTGTGGTCTTAGTAATAGTTGTGGTTCTGCTTGCAGCAAGTGCGGTTCCGCTACTTGTGATTGCGAGACCTGTTACGACAACAGCTGCAATCAATTTTCTGCTGGACTTCATTTGAACTCCTTTTGTTTTCAAACCAGTGGCGCATCGCCTCTGATGTGATCAGATAACTGGCTCTACCTGATAAAGATAACGAAAAAGCCTGAGAAACGCTTGTGAATGGGAGCTTTTGGCTGATTCTCCGAATTTTCACCAAATCGCTACTTTCAGCGCCTTTTTTGAGGGTAAAAATGTCTCATAAGGCGGAATTTGAGGGGCTTTTTGAACCTTGTCACCATCACTCAGAGTGAGAAACCTTGTATTTAGCGCCTCAGGTTAATTGGAATCTGAGTCGATAAGTAGAGAGAAGGTGAGAATCCATGGCGACGACTTCCCTACTAAAGCGTGAGATCAAATTGATTTCAGTAATCTCTTTAAGTGCATTGCTTTGGACATTAACTCCAGATGCATTTGCGGTATCTGGAAAAAATAAAAATATTAAAACGGCACCCAAAACAGCGGGAAGAACTAGCCAAGCACCAACCTTAAATACTTTGTTAAATGGATTGGGTGCACCAAATTCAACTGATGGAATTGATGGTGATTTTTATCTTGATACTTTGTCATCAAATTTATACGGCCCAAAGAAAAAAGGTAAATGGCCGCTACCAAAAAGTTTAGTTGGACCAGTTGGCCCACAAGGTCCGATTGGAAAACAAGGCAGTGACGGAAAAGTCGGGGATAAAGGCACTTCTACTTCATCTGCAGGTTCCCAAGGAACACAAGGAACGCAAGGAACACAAGGTATTCAAGGAGTACAAGGAGCTTCAGGTCCAGCAGGCCCTAGTGGTCCTTCTGGACCACAAGGACCCGGAGGCGGAAGTGGTGGCGTTGGACCACAAGGAAACGTTGGCCCTGCCGGATCCCCAGGGGGACAAGGCGTACCGGGAGCAACTGGTACGACTGGTGCTCGCGGACCAATTGGTGAAACCGGAACTGTTGGAGCTGATGGCGCTCAAGGAACTGCAGGACCTTCGCGAGCAGTTTTAGGAAATATTAATTTCGTTGGAACCTTAAGCGGGAACGCGGGTACTGGGAAAGAGTCGAGCGCATTTGGCGATTTTCAAACAGGAAAAAAATATCTTGTGATCTCAAACATTTTCACAACTTCTACATCAACAGTTGACCCATCTATAGGTATAGCGATTTCCGTAAGTGGGGCTGCGCTGACTCCGATATCAAAATTCATAACCATTTCTGGCAACGGATATCGATTATCTATCGAAAATTTTGAGTACGGCGTTCAAGTTTTTACTACGGTTGATGCATCTGCTATCTCAGGTCCAAATTTTAATTTGAAAGCAACAGTTTCTTCAGGGGCAAACACTTCGACAACTGGATTCGCGCTCGTGGTTACTGGCTTCTATGTGCTTCAGGAAGTTGTAGCGCTTACTTAGAACTGGTTCCCAGTCCGAGGGCCAAACTTGGGTTCACCTGTTTCA
>BJFZ01000023.1 GCA_014190175.1 Actinomycetes bacterium
AAAGTTATCGTTGGTAACTGCTACCCAGGATTTCCGGTACTTGAGAACCGTCAAAAGGGCGTACTTGAGAGCCTAGCAAAGGCATCTGGAGTCAAGATTGTTGGACCATCAGATGTAAAGGTTGATGCCGCTGCAAACTTTGCTGCCTGGCAGGGTCTTCTAGCTGCAAATGCGGATGCACTTGCGATGGTTGGTCTTTGTGCTCCAGATGTAGAGAGCATTGGTAAGGTCAACAAGGCAGCAAAGAACACCACCACGATAGGTGGAGGTTATGACCTTACAACTGGAAACCTTGAGGCACTTGCTAATGGAACGGCACACATTTCATTAGGCCAAACCCCATTTATTCAGGGATATCTTCCAGTCTATATGTTAGTTGATAGTATCCGTAACAAGATTGCAATCGACAAACCTGGATTTGTCGATGCAGGAACTGAAATCGTGACCGCAACTTCTGTGACAGAACCATTTGATCTACCAGCATTGACATTTGCAGATCTTCAAGCAATGGCAACGTCAAAGGAGAAGACTCGCGCATATTACGAGCCTGTGGTTACTGGCTATATCAAAGACTGGCAATCAAACCTCAAGCCAATTTCTGATGAATCTAGTTGATTTTTTAGAAATTAATCTATTAATTAAGTAGTAACGAGGAGACGGAGGTCATGATGTGAATAATACGCAATTTCACAGCGTGATCTCCGTTCACTCTCTCTCAAAGCGTTATGGTGGAGTGCAGGCATTAAATAGTCTTGATTTAAATTTAGAACAAAATCTCGTCCATGCTATTGTTGGCGAGAATGGTGCTGGAAAATCTACATTTATGAAGATTTTGTCAGGTGGAGTCACACCAGATTCAGGAAGTATTAAACTTAACGGCGAGACTTATTCTGAAATATCAGTTCCTTTAGCAAAAAAACTTGGAATTGGCATTATGTACCAAGAGTTACGGCTCTTTCAACATCGAGATGTACTCACAAACCTTTTCCCTGATCGTGAAATTCGCCGAGGGATATTTATTGCAAGTAAGCAAATGGCAGAGATTGCTACTCCAGTATTAAAGTCAATTGGACTTGAAGTTGACCTAAATACAACTCTAAGTGACTTATCCATATCTGATCAACAATTAATTGAATTAGCCCGTGTGATAATTGAAAAACCTAAAATTTTAATTCTAGACGAACCAACATCTGCTCTTAATGCCGGTGAAAGTAATCGCCTTCTTGATTTAGTCCGGCAACTTCCTGCACAAGGAACAACAGTTCTGTATGTCTCTCATCGTCTTGATGAGGTTTTTGCAGTCGCAAATCAAATTTCAGTAATGCGAAATGGTGTACTTGTCTTTTCTCGTCCGACTTCAGAGATTAACCGGGAAATAGTTATTGAAGGAATCGTCGGAGAAGAGAAATCTGAACGCATCGGTCGTGTGACTAAAAAATTAAAAAGTGTTTCGAATAAAGTAAATATTCTTGAAGTTGCTAAATTGAGTAATTATGGACAAATTAACGACATCTCACTCAAAGTTAGTGCTGGCGAAATCGTAGGTATTGCCGGACTAATTGGATCAGGTGCAGATGAGTTGCTTGAGACTCTATTTGGTGCAAAACAGAAAAAATCAGGGGAGGTAATTATTGAGGGTAAAAGCCAGTCCTCTCTTTCGCCACAGAACTCCGTGCGCGATCAAATTGCCCTTATCCCGGCAGATCGAAAACGTCTGGGTTTAATGATGGAGCGCAGCGTTGCTGACAATTTTAGTCTTGTTGCTGTAGGGGGAAATACTCACGGGGCTCCGATAGTAACTCATACTGGATTGGTTAGTCGCGCAAAACGTCTTATTGAGCGCTTTGACGTTAAGGCGGAGAACGTTGATATTCGAGTCGGAAATCTTTCTGGAGGTAATCAGCAGAAAGTTGTTATCGGAAAGTGGCTTGAGATAAACCCGCGTCTTGTTCTCCTTGATGATCCCACACGAGGCGTTGATATCGGAGCTAAATCTGAATTATTTAGACTAATCCGGGAAATTGCTGATGGAGGGAAAGGAGTTCTCTTCCGTTCTACAGAGATAAAAGAGTTAACAAGTTTTTGTGATCGGATTTATGTTATCAAAAACGGTGTAAGTGTATGTGAGGTATCTGATATTGATGAAGCACAGCTTATTAAGTTAATAAATGAGTAGTAAAAAACATGAGAAATAGGGGAAAGAAATGATAAAAAGAGCATTTACGATGAAGTTAAAACCAGGTGGACTGGCAGAATACAAACGTCTGCATGATGGTATCTGGCCTGAAATGGTTGCTGAGATTGAGCGCCAAGGAATTGCACAGATTTCTATTTTTGAGAATGACCCAGTTTTATTCCTTTATTCTGAAATTTCTGATCCAGAGGCATGGGATCGCCTTTGGAAAAGCGAGATTCACGATAAATGGAGCGAATTCATGGCTCCATTGATGGAGTTCAAGCCTGACGGAATCGTCGATTCCAGCGAGGTTCGTGAAGTATTTAATCTGCGTACAAAAGCAGGTAATTAGAGACCATGTCAAAGCAGGTTGTTGCGCTTGTAACTGGCGCCAGCAGAGGTCTGGGTCGTGAGATTGCTTTCACTCTGGCCAAATCAGGCCACACAGTGCTTGCGGTTGCCCGGGGTAAATCTGGGCTTGATTCACTCATTAACCAGAGCCAAGGTTCAATCTTTGCCTACGAAGCCGATGTGAGTGAATATAGAACTGTCGATGACTTAGCTGCTCAAGTGAGAAAAGAGCATGGCACTGTTCAGATTCTTGTGAATGCTGCGGGTGTCTTTGGGCCTATTGATTTGATTCAAAACACCGACCCGGATCAATGGGCAAAGACAATTTTAATCGACACTTTGGCACCTTATTTCACCACCCGCGCTTTTCTCTCTGGTATGTTGGAGAAACGCTGGGGTCGAATTATCAATGTGAGCTCTGCGGGTGCTCTTCATCCACCTGGAGCATTAAATAGCGCCTATGGAACCGCAAAAGTTGCGCTCAATCAATTTACTCGCCATCTTGCCGCCGAGATTTCAGGTTCTGGAGTAACGGCAAATGTCATTCACCCAGGTGATGTGCAAACGGAGATGTGGGCCGATGTCAAAGAGAAGGCGCTTGCACTTGGTGATTTGGGGGCTGATTACACCGCTTGGGCAAATTGGGTTGCTCAGACTGGGGGGGATGATCCAAAGAAAGCGGCAGAACTTGTACTTGAAATCGTTTCATCCTCACATGATTCCATTAATGGGCGCTTTCTCTGGATTCATGAACCACTCCAAGCGCCAATACCAAGTTGGGATGATCCAGTAGATACTCGGCCATGGATTTAGATGAAGATCGCGGTAGTAGGTAGTTACGGCGTCGGAATGACGATGCGATTTACCCAGTTTCCTCGCCCAGGTGAGACTCTCATGGGCGGAATTTTTGATGCCGGACCTGGTGGCAAAGGATCCAATCAAGCTATCGGAGCGGCCAGGCTTGGCGCTGAAGTTAGTTTTCTTACCGCAATTGGCCCTGATGATTTTGGTCTTTCTGCACGGGCCCTCTGGAAGGCTGAGGGTGTTGATGATTCCTGTGTAGTGACAGGAAAACGACACACAATGGTGGGGTGCATCTTAGTTGATGCCGATGGTGAAAATAGAATTATCGTTGCGGCAGGAGCATTAGATGAATTAACTCCTACTCATGTGGAAAATTTTCGTTCCCATATCTCCAAAGCAGATGTACTAATCGTATCAATGGAACTTGCCTTGCCCGCAGTTTTAGCAGCGCTAAAAGTAGGCCGTGAAGAAGGGGTTAAGATAATTCTCAATCCAGCTCCTGCGGTGAAGTTGCCACCGGAGGCGTGGAGTTTGTTTGATGTGATCACGCCTAACCGCACTGAAGTGCCAGTCCTTTTGGGATTATCCCACACCCACGGACTTTCACCAGAGGAGTTAGTTGCTCAATTGCGATTGAAAACTAATGCAAAGATAGTTATGACCTTGGGTTCCCAGGGTTGTTTAGTTGATGACGGTATAAACATGATCTCAGTTCCATCATTTAAGGTGAAAAAAGTGATAGATACAACTGGTGCTGGCGATAGTTTTACATCTGCATTAGCGGTGGCTCTTGCCGAAGGGCGTGAATTCCATCAATCTGTAAAATTTGCTGCAGCATCTGGAGCTCACTCAGTGGCAATCGCAGGCGTGATAGATTCATTACCTAAAAGAGAAGAAATTGATAAATGGTTAGCACAGTAGCACCTAGCAAGTTAACACCTGCTCAAATTGCAAGGTATATTCAACATACGAAGATTCAGGTTGGATTGACTCATAATCAGATAGTTGTGCATGTGGAAGAGGCAATTAAGTATGGATTTAACGCCGTGATGGTTCCGGGATCTTGGGTGTCTCTCGCCGCTTCAATTCTTAAAGGAACAGGAATCGAAGTTGCTTCTGCGCTAGATTTTCCGACGGTAGGAGTTATGACAAGTGCAGGTAAGGCCGCAGAAGCACAAGAGCTTGTCAGGCTGGGCGCGTCCCAAATTGATATTGGCGTTCAAATTGGTTGGCTCAAGTCTGGAATGTATAACGAGTTTCGGGAAGATATTGCTGGAGTTGTGCGCTCTTCGGGCGTTCCAATTAAAGTTATGCTTGAACTTGTGCTACTCACTGAGCAAGAAAGAGAGTTAGCTGTGCAACTTGCAATGGAGGCTGGAGTGGCTTACTTAAAAAATGCGAGTAGCGGGCAGATTGAGAAGGCTAACCCAGCAAGTATTCGCTTTTTAGTTGAGCGTGCCAAGCATGGTGTTCTTGTTAAAGCTTCAGGATCGATAACGAGCTTGGCACAATCTATAGAACTGATTGATGCAGGAGCCGCGCTCTTGGGGACAAGCGCTGGTATAGAAATAATTAACGACACCTGCGAGGAAGTGACAAAAAGTTATTAAGGAAGCAAATCTATTCCGCGTCAACAGTTGTCCTTAGCGCATCAAAGCATTTATCAATTTCTATCTTATCGCCAGTAGTTAGATGCATCCCAACAGGTCCGCGCTGACGAGTACTTGTGAAGATACCTTGTTTAACAAGTAAGTATTTTTCAACGGCAACATATGCATCAAGAGTTGGCTGGTATGCCATTAGGGCAAGAATTCTCAGATGAATTCTTCGTGCAAAATCCCAGTTATCTTTTTGGAGTGCATTCCAGAGAGCAACAATGGCCCATGAAATCTCTGATCCTGGCATTGTCCCAACCAGTCCTAATGGAAATGTATCAAGCAAATCTGTTCCACTTTGTCCTTCGAATACCTTTGCTTTTCCATCAGCAACTTCCTGTAGTTGCTTCATGCGCTCTTTTATTGGTTTTGCCTCTGGCTTAAATTGTACACGATTGTTACCGTAAGTTTCTAAGAGTTTGGCGTATAGAGAAATCTCCAGTGGTTTGCCAACATAGTTACTTGCATCTTGAACAATCACCGGTATTGAGACGCTTTCGATGATTGCTGAATAGTAAGAAAAAATTTCATCGCTAGTCGTTGAAAATGAGGAAGGAGGAGTAGCCATTAGAGCGCTTACGCCATCGGCTTCTGCTAATCGTGCAAGGGATGTAGCAACATAAGTACTTTCAGCACCGACACTTGTAACTACCGGAATTCGATTATTTACATGTTCTACAACAATCTGCCATTGTTCACGCCGTTCGTGTGCGCTGAGTCGCAAGACCTCTGAAACCATCGCAAGTACAACACCATTAACTTTATTCTCAATCAACCAATCAATTTCTTTTTGAAAAATAATTTTCTCAAACTCATCCGTATTTGTGAACGGAGTTTGTAAAACAGTAAAGACGCCAGATAAATTCATTTCTACTCCTTCAGTTTTGCCATACTCTGCTCTCTTACCAAGGAGTTTAAGTATCAAGAAATAGTATTACGTTGTCAAAACAACTCCAAATAGCGCTCACATCCACTCGAGTTGAAAGTGTTGCTCACGCCCTTGGTCAGAGACTAGAAATAGATTTAAAGAGTATTGTGCCAAACTTTTGTGCTGATTACTCCTCTCTTATAAGACTAAGGAAGACAACATCGGTAATCAGCTTTGCCTTAGATTATTAAATCTGTCTCTAGTCTATATATAAGTGACTCAAAATTTTCTGTCACAAAAGTGATATTAAGAAAAGTAAGCTCGCACCTTATTTTTAACTTGTCAACGTCTTAGAAACTCAATAGAGGTGAGATAGTTCAAAAAGCACTCCTCGAAACCCATAATATGATTGACAAAAAGTAGTGAATCTGTAGAATTGGGCTGAACACTGCCTTTCCCCAGCAGACAACATTTATGGAGGGACAGCTGTGAAAAAATTTAAAGTAAATGTAAGTATTGCTTTGGCAATTACTTTGATAGTTCTGACCGGGTGTAGTTCTAGTTCGACCAATGAAGAAGCATCAAGCGAGAGCCCTGCAATATTTTCACCAGTTCTAAAGGGTGGCGTACCCGGAGCGCTTCTTTCTGAAGAACTAAAGTTATGGAATTATGATTTTACGACAGGTGTATATGTACCAGCAGAGGGAGATGCAACATCCTACACACTCGACCTGACTAAGCCTGAAAAGACGTTTACCCTCGCCTTTATGGATGGTTGGGCTGCAAACCCATTTGCGATTCCAATTCGGAAAAGTATTGAAAAACTTTCTAAGGATCTTGGATTGAAACTCATCTACTGTGATGCTGAGTTCAAGCCTGAGAAAGCGATTTCGTGTGCAGAAACTTTAGCAAGTCAAAAGCCTGGTTTTGCTATCGTTGGAAATTGGCAAGGTGGCGCAGCTTCAGCGGTAATGGCCATTTTCGACAAAGCTAAAATCCCTGCAGATTCCATCGATGTTTCACATCCAAACGCAGTCTTCTTTGGCGCTAATAATTATATTTCTGGCGTCATTGCTGGAAAAGCAGCAGGAGATTACGCGATGGCACAGTGGGAATGTAAAGATGTCTGGATATTCATGGGTGAAAATCTCGAGGAGGGCGAAGCGGCAGATTTCCGACTCGGAGGTTTTGCCGATGGTGTCCAGGAGGTATGCGGTGCATTACCTGCAGACCGAATTAATCGGGAGCGTATGAGCGCGGGAACTTCAGATCAGGCCATAACCGTAACGACCGATTGGCTAACCGCTCATCCAGAAGCCACTCACATCCTTTCAGGCACAATTGATGATGAACGCGCAAGCGGAATCGCTAAAGCATTTGTCGCTACTAAGAGAGATGGAATGGTTGTTGGTCAGGGTTGTGACACAGTAGGTATCGCAAATGTAAAAGCGGCACCTGCAGCTAAAAATAGATTTTTAGGTTGTGTTGCCTATTTCCCTGAAAAATACGGTGAATTCTTAATCAGTATTGCGCTACACATTATGGCTGGAAAAGCAGTTCCAAATGAAGTACATATGGAACACATATTCCTAGATAATGGGACAATAAGTAAATACTATAAGTGAACGAAAATTCATTATTAAGGGCCACTAACCTCTCAAAAAACTTTGGGAGTGTTAGTGTCTTAAAATCAATTAACCTCCACGTTATCCCCAATGAATCCGTAGGATTAATCGGGGATAACGGAGCAGGAAAGTCAACCCTTGTAAAAATCTTAGCTGGTGTTTATTCGCCCTCGGGTGGAGAGTTATTTTTTAATGGCTCTGCTGTGACATTTAGAAATCCCTTGGATGCGCGCTCGGCTGGTATTGAGATTATTTATCAAGATCTTGCCCTATGCGATGATTTAGATGCTGCATCCAATATTTTTCTTGGTCGAGAATCTATGAAGAGAATCGGTCCTGGGCGGTGGCTAGATCGCAATGGCATGATGCAAGAGGCCAGAAACGCTCTTGCAGAGTTAGGAGCTGATATCGCACCTGACCAATTAGTGGCTTCCATGTCTGGGGGACAGCGGCAACTTGTTTCAGTTGCACGGGCTCTTCAATTCGCTCCAAAGCTGCTTCTTATGGATGAACCAACGGCTTCACTGTCCAGTACAAAAATTCATCTTTTGCTCAATCTAGTCAAGAATTTAAAGAAAAAGGGAGTTTCAGTAATCTTAATTAGTCATCGATTTACAGACCTGCTTTCAGTCTGTGACCGAATCATTGCTATGCGGGATGGTTGCATAAGTGCTGAAATCAGGCCAACAGAGAGTAAAACTTCTGACTTAATAGAAAGAATGCAACTAGCCTTGAGTGGTGAGAGTAGGTTATGAAAACTAAGTTAATCGCTATTGGTAATCGTGATAAGTTTAATATTAGTTCCGTAACTATCATCGCTCAGCAGATTAGGAAAATTTTAGGCCAAACAGGCCTGGGTCTTCTAGTAGCTTTGGTAGTAGAGCTAATTCTCTTTTCTACCTTATCGCCATATTTTTTTACTGCTACTAATTTTGCCAACATAGGCCGTGCTGTGACAATTGTTGGTATCGCCTCCGTAGGTGCAACGATTATAATTATCTCAGGAGGATTTGATCTCTCCGTAGGATCGATTATGGCAGCCTCAGGAATGTTGGCAGCATTTGTTGTAAATCAGGGACAATCAACTCTGCTTGCCGGGGCACTATCCTTATGCTTAGGATGCTTAATAGGGCTTCTCAATGGTTTTATCATCGCCTATTTTCGAATTAATCCCTTAATCGCAACCTTAGCCATGCTTTCAATAGTGAGAGGTTTGGCATATATCATCAGCGACGGAGGCGCCATAGTTATTTCAAACAGGACTTTTTTAGCAATTGGTACTGATGATTTCTTTGGCTTTCCCTTAACCGTTTGGCTCTGCGGTATTTTATTTCTAAGTATGGGGTCATTAATGCCAAGAACTCGCCTTGGTCGGTATGCATATGCTATTGGATCAAACTCTAGAGCCGCACGACTAGCTGGAATTCTTGTGAACCGATGGATTTTACTCTTTTATATCATATCTGGAGCTACTGCAGCCTTGGCAGGCTTCATAACGGTATCTCGCACTGGCACAGGTGAACCTAATGCGAATATCGGAGCAGAACTCGACATCATTACTGCGGTAATACTTGGAGGAACAAGTCTCAGTGGTGGAAAAGGAAAACTCTTAGGAACTTTCTTAGCCTTAGCAGTCCTGGCCTTTTTGGCGAATGGTTTAATATTGGTGGGTGTTCCTTCTTATTGGCAATTGCCAGTAAAAGGTTTTGTATTAATGGGTGCGATAATTTGGGGCGAAATTCGACGGACATCCAGAGACATGTTATAACTCATGGAGCGGCTATGTTTTCTCATTCATTTATTTGAAGGCGGCGAAGAAGAGTATGATCAAAGACACGAGAATATTTGGCCTGAAATGGAAGACGCGGTTGTCGCCGCCGGCTTCCGTAATTATTCACTTTTTAGGTTAGGAACACTTGCTATTGGCTATGCTGAATGTGAACCAGATGTAGAAACAGTTTTAAGAAAAATGGCAACATTTGATGTTGAACATAAATGGAATTCATCACTTATAACTGTTATTAAGAATTCTGATGGAGATAACGGTGGATTAATAAATGTTCCTGAGGTTTGGCATCTCAAAGTGAAGAAGTCACTAAAATGAAGAAAATTCGCGCAGGTGTTATAGGCGCTGGATCTTGGGCAACAGTGGCACATTTACCCACGTTAAAAGGCCGTAGTGAAGTTGAATTAGTAGCAATCTGTCGAAAAGGAGATGATTTACTCTCTAGCTTGAAAGCACAATTCAAGGTGGATATTGCTTCCGAGGATTATTTAGATGTAATCAATCAAGATTTAGATGTAATTGTTGTTGCTTCACCACCAAGCCTTCATCACGAACATGCATCCGCTGCTTTGCTTTCAGGAGCACATGTGTTGTGTGAAAAACCTATGACAATTTCTTCGAGCCAAAGTTGGGATTTAGTGCAAATTGCAAAAGATGTAAATCGAGAATTGCTTATAGGTTTTAGTTGGAATTATATGCCAATTGTTCAACAGGCTTTTGTCCAACTTCAAAAAAAGAGTATTGGCAGACTTGAGCAAATGAGTATCCAAATGTCCACGCAAACCCGCGAGTTGTTGGCAAATTTTGGACCCTATCCAGGAGCTTCTACTGAACAAATTCCAGAACAAAACACATGGACCAATCCAAGTATTTCTGGAGGAGGGTATGGCCAGGCACAACTCTCTCATGCTCTCGG
Organism: Actinomycetes bacterium; assembly: GCA_014190175.1. Next base: position 10,182 of record BJFZ01000023.1, read on the forward strand.
ATTAGCTTTTCGTTTAGAACCACAACGTGTCCATAAAGCTTTTGCCTTTATGGCTTCTCCTTTAGATGCACCCGTGGAACTTCATGATGCAATTTCATACAGGTTCTCTGACGGAGCAATTGGTAGCCTCTCTGGCAGTTCCAGCCATATGGGTGCTTGGCAGAATAAGGACGAACTGCAGGTGCGAGCTATAGGTGATCAGGGACAATTTTTGGTAGATCTCCATAGGGAGTGTGTCTACATCTGGTATGCAGACGGGACGGAAGTTAATTTAAAATTACCCATAAATGCCGGAGTTGTTGATAATTATGCTGCTGCAAATGCATTAGTAGATGTAGCACTAGGAGATTTACAAGCGAATCGAGCACCGGGCGAACTTGGTGCATTGACAGTTGAAGCGCTTGAGCTTGCGTATAGTAGCGCCGCTACTGGAGCTGTAGCCAGCCGCGAGGGAAAGTCCGTATGAAAATTACTGATGTCCGTAATGATGTCTTTTTAATGAATCTAGAAAATTTACAGGATTATCGCTACACACGTATTCGTATAACTCGAGTTTTTACCGATCAAGGAGTTATTGGATATGGGTTTTGTGATATCGATAACAAGTTGCTTATTAAAGAGATTAAGCCAGGATTGTTAGGAAAAGATCCCCGAGATATAATTAAAATTCTATCTTCAGGTCTTCTTAAAGGATGTGCTAGCGTAGAAAATGCTTTGTGGGATATAACTGGTAAAGTGGCTGGAGTTCCTGTACGTAATCTTTTGGGCTCAACACAAAAATCGATAGATTACTATCTTACCTGTGTCTGGCCAGGCAAAGACGATCAATCGCACGTCTCACCTGATCAACAGGCCGAGCAAATTGCGCTCTATTATTCAATGGGTCACCGTAAGTTCAAATTTCGCAGCTGGCGGCCAGACCCTTTACAGGATATTGCAGTAGTGCAAAAGATTCGTGAGTTAGTAGGGGGTCGCGACAAGATTGAACTTATGATTGATCGCACCGCGCATTATCCAGGATGGGTCTGGAGCTACAAAGAGGCACGAGATGTAGCTCTAAGACTAGAAGAATTGGATGTCACTTGGCTGGAAGAGCCATTTGCACAAGATGATTTTGATTCCTATCGCCGCCTGACTAAAGAAGTCGCTTTACCGATCACTGGCGGTGAGTGGACATCTGACCTTTCAATTTTTCTTGAATATATTTCCACTCAAGTCGTAGATATTATTCAACCTGATGTTTGCATTAGTGGTGGTATCTGGCCAACTCGATTAGTCGGAGCAGTGGCTCAGGCTTATAACAAAGAATGCATTTTGCACGGGACTAATGGCCCAGATTTAGCAGCATCTCTGCAGGTGGCATCGACTATTCCAAGTTGTCGGATGATTGAAGTTGCTCTCATTTTTCCTCCACTTACACCAGAGGAGATGTACTCTCCACTTCACCGAATTTTATTGAGTGATTGTTTATTCAAGTTTGAAAACGGAAAAATTATTTTGCCAACAACACCTGGTTTAGGTGTTGAAATTAATGAACTTGAGCTCTCGAAATGCACAATTGTTGGTTAACTGAATTAATCTCACATAAAGTTGGATATTTTTTATGCTTATATAGATTAAAGTCGTAAATGAAGAAAAAAAATCCTAATCCTATTTCAGTAGGACTCCCGGTATGTGTCCTAAATGCGCACCACCATCAATATCTAAAGCACAACCAGTTAAGAAAGCCGCCTCATCGGAGATGAAAAAAGCAATAGATTTCGTAACATCTGCCTCACTCGGATTGCGACCCAATGGAAAGGCAGATGCGGTCGTTGATATAATTTGATCAATAGTGATGTTTGCTGCTTGAGATTTCCATCTTGCTATTTGTTGGCCCATGCCAGTGGTAGGGACCCCGACTGGACACACACAGTTGACTGTAACCTGGGCGGAGGCAAGTTCAATAGCGCAGGATTCTATCAAGCCTATCAAGCCAAATTTTGATGCGCAGTAGGCTTGAATTTGCGCGTAGCCGCGGCGCCCTGCATCTGAAGAGATTGCGACAATTCGGCCTCTACCACTTGCAACTAAATATTTAGATGCGGATTGAATTGCAAAGAATGCACCCTTTAGGTTTACATCAAGGGTTAGATCCCAATCAGATTCATTCACTTCTCCCATTGGTTTGACATGGATGACTCCGGCAGAAATAACCAGCGTATCTAAGCCCTCAAACTCTGTATTCACCCTTTCAACTGCAGAGATGAGTTCTGCCTGATTTCGAACATCGGCAGTAATGGCTAGTGAATTGCTTCCCAATTCCTTACTCGCTATTGCCAGATTTTGAGTGGAATTATCGACGAGTGCAACGCGCGCACCTGCAGAAATCATTTCACGAGCAACATCAAGCCCAAATCCAGAAGCACCACCAGTTATTAAAACCTTTCTATTTGCGGCGATAGTCATAAGTAATCCTTTCCGTGCAATTAACCCTGATAAAGATACTTTTTTATTGCCTTTTCATTAATCTTTATGCCTAATCCAGGAGTATCAGGTACAGCAATCCAACCATCTTTTTGCTCAATGGGATTTTCAACTAATTCATTTTGCATAGGTGAGGGGGCGGGCTTAATTTCAAACACTTGCCCATTGGTTGATGCTGCATAGACATGAAGTGAAGCCGCAGTATTAATAGCACTAGACCATGAATGGGGTACAAAGCGTACGCGTTGGGTTAGAGCATCATCAACAATCGCCTTCATTCCACTAATGCCCTCTACGCGCCCCGGATCGACCAAGATGATGTCGATTGCATTACTACGTACTAAGCGTTGGTAGTCATGTAAAGTCCAGCAACGCTCTCCTGTCGCGAGAGCGGTTGGAACTCTAGATTTCATGTGCCGATAACCCTCATGATCATCGTGATGAAGCGCGTCTTCGAGCCAAGTCAAATTTACTTCTTGAAGTTCTTCGGCCATTGTCGCAGCATGACTTGCACTCCATTTTGCTAGCGCAGAAACATCTAGAGCCATTCCCATATCTGGTCCGATTGCTTCGCGCACTGTCCGAGCAACTTTCATATCTCGAACACGGTTTGTTCCAAATCCAGCCTCTACAACATGACCCCAGCCACCTTTGACTGCAGAAAACCCACGTTCGCGGTAACTAGTAAATTCCTCTTTCAACGCTCCTAAATCAAGAGTATTTAGAATTACCGATGAGCAGGAGGGCACTCTGTCCATCAATCTTCCACCAAGCATTGCCGAAACAGGTAGTCCCGCTGCTTTTCCTGCGATATCCCAAAGGGCTGTATCTAGAGCAGAAATTGCAAAAGAAACGATGCCACCAAAACCATGCCAGTAGGCGTGGTTTCGCATTTTTTGCCATAAGCGAGCAGCTTGAGTTCCATCTTCTCCAATAAGAAGCTTGGCAAATCCTGCATCAATAATTGTCTTTACCGCCAGTGCAGCTTCTGGCCATTGCGAAATACATTCTCCCCAGCCAATAATTCCATCAGAAGTTTCAATTCGAGCCAAAGTGACATACCTTATTTTGTTATCATTATTTGGCTCAGGGTATTGGAGTGGAAATGCCTCCACACGCACTACTTCATTCATCAACTAACCTCCTAGCTTCTGCTTTTACATATATTTTAAAATAACATAATTGCCAAAATATATAAATCTTTAATCAGTATGACTTAGTATTGATGATAAGAAACTTTTTGTTCGATTATTTTTTGGGTTGTCAAAAAAATTTGCTGGACTATTTTCTTCTATAATTTGTCCTTCATCCATAAAAATAACGCGATCTGCAACTTGGCGGACAAAACCCATTTCATGAGTCACGACAATCATTGTCATTCCTTTCTCAGCAAGCGTTCGTAAAACCCCCAAAACGTCTCCAACTAATTCAGGATCAAGGGCACTTGTTACCTCATCAAATAACATTACATCAGGCTTCATGGCAAGGGCGCGAGCAATTCCCACTCTCTGTTGTTGGCCTCCGGATAATTGCTCAGGATACTGATTGCGCTTTTCTGCTAGCCCAACAGATTCTAAGAGTGCAATGGCCTCTAGTCGGAACTGTTTTTCATCCAATCCCAGCACATACTTTGGACCAGAATAAACATTTTGTAAAACAGTCATATGTGGAAAAAGATTAAAATGTTGAAAAACCATTCCTACTTTACTGCGAGTAGCAGATATTTCACTCTCCGAAAATACTTTTCCTGACTCATCTCGGTAAGCCAATTTTCCATTGATACGAATCGTACCGCTGGTGGGGAATTCTAAATTATTGATACAACGCAGTAAAGTTGATTTTCCACTACCGGACGGGCCGATGACACCGAGAACTTGCCCTTTATCAATTGTCAGGCAAATATCTTTCAGGACTTCATCACTCCCAAAACTCTTGGAAAGGTTATCTATTTCGATCAATTGTTACCTCCCTTGGCTGTTGGAGTTTCTGTGGCAGATGTGATTACACTTCTAGACGCATATCCCTTTTTCATTCTGTTCTCTAAATAGTCGACTAATTTGACTCCAGGAAAGCCTATTGCAAAATAAATTAAAAAAACCAGCGTATAAATAGTAAAATAGTCATAAGTTTCTGCTGCATAAATCTGGCCTCTAAACATCATTTCTTGCACTGTTACTACAGAAAGTAACGAAGTATCTTTTAATAATGAAACCATATAATTACAAAGAGCAGGAATGATTGTCCGAATTGCTTGAGGTAATATGACACGCGCCATAACAACTCGATTTCGCATACCTAAAGCTCTTGCAGCATCAGTTTGTCCCTTAGGGACCGCCTCAATGGCTCCTCTATATACTTCGCATAAGTAAGCGGTGTAATGAAGAGTTAAAGCGAGGATGCCAGCAGGTAGAGGCGGAATCTGGATTCCAAAAAAAGGCAATACAAAATATATATAAACCAGTTGCAGAAGAAAAGGCGTTGATCTAAAAACCTGGACGTAGGCTCCGAGCGATAAACGAAGAACTCTGCTCTTTGATTTCCGTCCAAATGCCACCAGCACTCCAAGAGTTAAACTAAAAACTCCACAGAGAAAAGTAATTAAAAGAGTAATAAGCAAACCTATGGAGATGGTGGGTAAAGCATCTAAAATGATATCAGTATGAATTAAATTAAAAAATTCCACAATCCCCCTATATTTCAATATTGACGAAGTTCATTACATAAAAATATTCAGCCACAGGCTTGCACCTGTGGCTGAATATTATCTTTAGGAACCTGGGTTGTGCTCTGGTTCGAATATATTTTCAGATTTTGCGAAACCATGCTTGTCAAGTATTCGACCAATCACACCATGCATGATCAATTCACTAAGTGCTCGTGAATATGCCATGTTGAGTGTGCAGTCTTGGAAACGAACACCGTAACGAGCATAGTTTGCCCACACATCGTCAGGAACATCTTTCAATCCCTTAACGATTTGTACAGGTGCCGATGGGTTTTCATTTATAAACACTACGCTTGATGGTTCGTCCTCGACTACTACGTCAACACGACCAGCTGCAAGTGCGGCAAATTCCAATGCTGAGTTTGTGAACTGACTCACATCAGCAATCTTGGCATCTTTGACCCATGCTGCGGCTTGTGATCCGGCAATAACGCCTACTTTGATTCCAGACTTCTTTAAATCCGCCCAAGCTTTAATTCCCTTGGGGTTTCCCTTTGCTGCCACAACAACAGTGGCATACCACCACGCTGGTGCTGTGAAGGCAAAGTTCTTATAGCGTCCTGGGTTACCGTGAATATTTCCACCAATAACATCGATCTTTTTTGAAAGAAGACTTGGAACCATTTCTGGCCATTGGAGTATCACAGACTTAACGTTTGTTATGCCGAGATATTTAAAGACTGCCATATTTATGTCCCAATCGATGCCAGTAGTCTCGGCACCAGATTGAATATTAAAGAATGGAATTCCTTGGTAGATTCCAAGTTTTATCCCATTTCTAAGCGCTCTGCTTAGCGAGGTATCGTTGCAGGCCATATCTGGACTTGAGTTTGCCTCAACAACCCAACCAAGTTTTTTAAAGTACTCTTTATCAGGCTGAATTGGCGCTTGGCCATTTGTAGCAGCCTGCGCGATCATAGGTGAAAGCCCGATTACTAGACTCAAAGCTGCCAATCCAATTATCGTGCGTTTAGATTTATTTTTAAGAAACGTTTTCATTCTTAAGGCCTCTCTTCCCTTTTGTGTAGAGTTAGATTTAAGGAGTAATCTCCTCAATGAGTCACAAGAGACCCATTTTCAATCATGATTAATTCACAGCAAACTGTGCACTAAGTCACCTTTTATGTTATTGAAGGGTCTGAAAGTTGTCAAGGGCTCTGGTGCTTGTTTTTCAGGATCGAGGGGCAGGCCAAATGGTGTCTAAAGGATTAAAGCCCACTTTGGGACGTAAACAATGAATCTTGCAAGGAGGCCGGGGAGTAGAGGCAAAGGGCTTTTCAGAGGCTGCAGATCACCTCAAAACCAAGTAACTCCAAAACTTAGCGCACCACCCAAACTCCCCGGTGATTTAAGAGTTAACGGATAGTGACAATCTGAGCGTGTTTAAAGAAATAATAGACGGGAAAAAGAGCTTTTCCAAGGGGAAAATAGGTTAACCCTCCTGACTTTACTGCTTCTACTGATACCCTACGTCTAACAATTGCCAGACCTTCCTGACTTTTTACCCCCAGGAGGCGAGATCTCTATGATGAAGCTACTGCTTGAATATTGATGACTTTCCTGCAGTTACAAGCATGGTTATTGGGGCATAAATGTCAGGATTCAATAGAAGAAGTTGCAGTGGGTAGGAAAAAGTATTTCAAAATGCCAGAGGGTTTTTTTAATTCTACTAAAGAGGAACAATCAAAGTTTATTGAAAAGGTCGTTGCCCCACGAACTCTCCAGGCCCTTCATAAACATCAGATGTTGTCTCTCTTGTGAACTGAGTTTATCAACTCTGTGCGAACTTCTTTACCTCATCTAGAAGCCTCATGACATCTAAGGACTCTTGGATCGGCAAGATCCAACCATCTCGTCCGAGAGTTTGTGCGGCAAATCCATCCACCATCAATTGATAGGCATCCACTGCCTCAAACTCCTCGGTGTGATCTCCTATGGCCAGCGTGCTTTTCTCTCGCCACGAGGAGAATGCCTGACTGTGGGCAAAGTTGATACTGCTTGCAGTTCCCAAGACAGAGATCTGCTGCTTACTGGGCATCTCAAAGGAGCTCAAAGCATTCAGCTTTGCTCCTTGACTTGATGTGGCAACTATCTCTGTCGTTAGATCCACACCGGCAGGGCTCATGTTCTGCTTTACCGATGTGATCTTTATATCAAAAGTGGCATCAGATAAGGCGCGCCAGAGATGGATTTCATAGAGCCCCACATCGAGTAGAGCCCCACCACCCATTGCTGGGTCACCGCGATAGTTCTCACTCATATCGGTATTGAATGTGAAGCAGGAGTCGACCTGCACTATATGCCCCAGATCACCGGAGTTTGTGAGTTCAACCGCGCGAATAAAGCGGGGATGCCATCTGGTCCAAACCGCCTCTACTAATAACTTTCCACTTATTCGTGCAGCATCTGCCATCAACTTCGCCTCTGCATGCGTGCTCGCTAATGGTTTCTCACAGAGAACATGCTTACCAGCCTGCAGCGCCTTGATTGCCCATTCGGCATGCTGGTGATTGGCTAATGAAATATAGACAGCATCAACATCTGGATCTGCGATGAGATCGCCATAACTTGCATGGACTTTAGTTGGTGAAAGTGCCTGCGAGCGATTGGTATCCCGACTTGCTACCGCATAGAGAGAAGAGGTCAATGAGTTATGAACCGCGGGGGCAAGAGCCCTCGTTGCAATATTGCCTGCCCCGATGAAGCCCCAGCGCAGCATCATATGCGCAGTAGTACTGGTGTTACTGGCAGACCATTGTTGAGTGCAGAGCTCTCGGCCGCTGCCATGATGGCAACGACATCTCTGGACTGCTGGGCCTGTACGGACATCGGAAGCTGATCGGTGAGGTGATCAGATAGAGATGCATGGAAGGCGTACGGGCGTGCCTCTACATACTCGGCGATGTAGGCCTCACCTTGATTGTCATAGACAGAGATAATCGCTGGCAAATCGGCAACTGCGCCATCACCACTTGTGTCCCAATCACCAACGATGGCGCCCTTTGTCCCAAGGATATAAAACTTCGGTTTACGAGCGGCCGATAAATCTGAGTTGATGAAGCTGGCCTGCACACCATCTTTGAAGTTGATGATCACTTGAGCATGATCTGCATTTGTGATGTGATCCCATACTCTTTTTTGATTCAGACCAGTGACAAAGTCAATCTGACCCGGCAGGATCGAGAGGATCTGATCGATAAAGTGGCTACCCCAATCAAATATCGCACCACCTGATATCAATGCATCAGAGTGCCAAAAGCTACATGGCTTTGAATATCCTCCGACAAAGCTCTCATAGGAAAATACATCACCGATCTCACCAGAGTCGATGAGCGCCTTTATGGTCAAAAAATCCTGATCAAAGCGGCGGTTTTGATAGACGACTAAGACGCGCGCTGCATCAGATGCCAACTGCATCAACTCATCACACTCATCTGCCGTAAGGGCCATCGGCTTTTCCAGAACGACGTGCAGACCTAGGGCAAGGGCTTTTTTCGCCCATGAGTAATGGCTATTCGGTGGTGTCGAGACGATGACCACATCTATCTGGCCAGATTCGAGCATGGCATCTGCATCACTAAAAGGGAGTGCATCGGGGCAGATCTCAAGGGCGGCTTCAATACGTGCTGGGTTCATGTCACAGACTGCAGCGACTATGAGTCCTGCAGATGACTCAACTGCCCTTGCATGCTCATCACCAATTGCGCCATAGGCCAAAAGACCGACCCGAAACCTCTGTGCTGACACGTACTAACCCCTTACATTGGTAAGTAGTGTAACTGTGGCACGGTCACACAGCACACCAGCCCCGTGTGAACGTAATTTCCTGGTAAGCCCTATAAGATTCCACCCACTTACCGAGAAAAGAGAGTTGTCATGGGCGCCTGCCAATGCGGATACACCACAGATCCAGAGAAGAATTGCAATGGAACACATAAAGTCGTTGCCGCTGTAAAGGCAGATATCGCCGAGAAGCTTGAAGCTAATGGCTTTCCTCACGCCTCTGAGTTTGTGAAGAACAACTAAGCCACTTCACAAATAATC
>BJFZ01000024.1 GCA_014190175.1 Actinomycetes bacterium
TTTGCTGCACTTTCAGTTAGTCGATCTGCGTCTTCCATAACTATTACTCGATACGCACTTAACGTCGGCTCCCACGAAGCCCGCATAATTATTTCGCGGACTTCATCAATTTTGATGGACAAACCTTCAGTTCGAATTAATTCCACATCAGGGTGCGATCCATATCCTGCGGTTTTGCAAGACGAACATTTACCGCATCCACCTTCGTAACAAACCAATGCGGTTGCAAATGCAAGAGCTGCATTTGATCTTCCAGATCCGGGTGGCCCAGTGAACAACCAAGATTGAGTCATCGCAACGCCATCTCCGACAACAGCACTTTTCAAAATGTCTACAGCTTCAGATTGGCCAACTAAATCCGCAAAAACACTCACTCTAAAACCTATTTATCTTTCAAGGGCGATATCGAGTTTAAACGTAAAACACGTTCTAAAATCTGATCCGAAATATCCTCTTTACTTTGCGTTGCATCCACGACTAAATATCGATCAGAGTACAAAGCAGCACGCTCTAAAAATGTTGAACGTACTCTCTCATGAAAATCAAGAGGCTCACTTTCCAGTCGATCACGTTCTGTGAAACGCTCAAAGCCAACTTGTGCCGGTAGATCCAATAAAATTGTTAATGTTGGAGTTAAGCCATCGGTTGCCCATCGTGAAATTCGGGCAATCTCTTGGCTAGAAAGTATCCGGCCGCCACCTTGATATGCAATTGATGAATCAATATAACGATCGGTAATTACGACAGTTTGTTTTGCAAGTGCCGGTTTAATAACTGCCTCAACATGATGTGCACGATCTGCTGCATAAAGTAAAGCCTCGGCCCGGGGCGCAAGTGCACCAGTATCTGGATCTAACAAAATTCCACGAAGTACTTTCCCTAGATTTGTTCCACCAGGTTCACGCGTAAGCAAAACTTCTTGGCCACGTTCTTCCAGCGCCGTTTTCAAAAGTTGAGATTGCGTTGATTTACCTGAACCTTCTCCGCCTTCAAAAGCGATAAAAGTTCCAGTCGTCGCAAAAACTCCAGTATTACTTAACTCTCCGCTTAATGCACTTACGATGTCGCTCCACAGAGAAATTCCACGACGATCATCCATATGGCGATAGGAAACTACTCCTACAGTCATAGCAATTAACCCGGCAAAAAATAAGGTGACAGAAGCCCCGTTATAATTTAAAACTGAGTTGCGAATTTGATATGAATGTTCTCCGATTGCTGCTGCAACTATTGGGGTGATTGCGAGAACCAGAACTAATGTAATCCGAATTAATGACTGAACAAATGCAAAAGTGCGACCACGCTTTTCATCTTCAACTTCTAGACCTAACATTGTAAATCCAGATACCCAGCCCACGCCTGCCCAAAACCCAAGAATAATTACGATAAAAATCGCGAGAACTAAATTTGAAACTAGCGCCAACAACGAGAGCATAAAACCAGATGCCGCAAGTGCTGCGCCAAATAACCGTTTGCGCGAGAATGGAGCAAATAGTTTTGGTCCTCCAGCAATTCCGAGTGCTAAACCAAGGAAAACCGATCCAAAAAGAATGCCGTAAGCGGCTTCACCACCACCGAGGTCTCCAACAAAAATTCGAGCGAGTCCAACTACGGCTCCGGCTGCAACAAATGCTCCAAGCATTCCAAGAACTAATCCGCGGATCGCTTTATTTGATCCAACAAATTTCCATCCGTCAACTAAGGAACGCATAACACTGGTTTGGACTTCGCCCTTGGCGGCAGGACCTTTTGGAAGTTCTCTTAATTTATAAATTGTAAAAGCACTAAATGCAAAAGTTGCGGCATTTAAATACAGCGCCATATGTACTGGATTGGCCTTAAAAAATGGAATAGTCGAGGCGAGGGCACCATTAAAAATAGCAAGTGCCGAAAAAAGAATTGCCGCAATAGGGGCACTGCCATATGCAGCAAGCAAAGAAACTTGATTAGCACCTTCGAGATGATGTCTAGGTACCAAGTTTGGTACAGATGCTTCCTTTGCTGGTGACCAAAAAAGGGATACTGATTCAATTAAAACTGTAGCGACGTATAACCAGAGATAATTTCCAACTACTGGTATTGAAACAAATAGTGCACAACGCAAAATATCGCACAGCACCATCATTCGACGTCTATCAAATCGATCCGCAATTACTCCGGCTAAGGGGCCGAGCACTACCGCTGGAAGCAACCGAACAATAAACACACCAGCAATAGCAAAGTTTGCTTTTGCATAATTATCTCCGGCTAATTGTTGCGCAAGCGCTGTAGTTGCAAGCAGCCCTAACCAATCACCCAAACTTGAAAGCGCCATCGCTTGCCATAAGCGACGAAAGGGCTTGATCGCGAGAACTCCGCGAATATCGCCCTGAAGGGCAGTACTCATATCGGTGACCCTACTCTTGATCGGCGCGGGCGCGACGTTCTGCCAATAATTCCATGCCACGATCAAGTGTCAACTGCTCGACTAAATCTCCACGTCGCAGGCCGGCATTTGTTTCGCCATCAGTGACATACATTCCGAATTTTCCATCTTTAACAACCAATGGCCGGCCGGTAACTGGATCTAACCCAAGCTCCTTGAGCGGACCTTTAGCCGCTCCGCGTCCACGTCGTTTTGGTTGCGCAAATAATTCAACAGCCCGCGGAATATCACAAGTAAAAATCTCATCTTCACTTGCCAACTGACGCGAATCTTTTTCACCACGTCGTAAGTACGGACCATAAGGACCATTTTGCGCAGTGATTGTTTCCGAAGTGGTTGGATCAACACCCACTGTCCGTGGGAGTGAAAGTAATTGCAACGCTTCTTCAAGAGTTACTGTTGCAACAGACATTGTTGAAAACAGAGAAGCGGTTTTGCCTTTTGGTGCTTTGCCTTTTACTTTCGGCGTATCTTCTGGAAGTACTTCAGTTACATACGGACCAAATCGACCGGTCTTAGCAAGTAATGACAATCCACTTCCTGGGTCGGTGCCAACAACTCGTTCACCTGATGGGCGAGCAAAAAGTTCTAGAGCTTTTGCAAGATCTAACTCATCCGGCGCCATCTCTTCGGGAATATTTGTTAATTCACGGGCGTCTCCTTCGCCACGTTGCAAATATGCGCCGTAACGTCCAACGCGAATTTCAATTCCTTCGCCCAATGCCATCGTATTAACTTCGCGTGCATCAATCGCTTCTAAGTCATCTGTCAGAGCGGCAAGTCCCGGCATTCCATCATGTCCAAAGAAAAAGCGCTTTAACCAAGAGACGCGATCTTCTTCACCTAATGCGATTTTGTCGAGATCTTCTTCCATAGAGGCTGTGAAATCGTAATCAACAAGTTTTCCAAAATGTTGCTCAAGCAATCCAGTTACTGAAAACGCGAGAAACGATGGAATTAGTGCGCGACCACGTTTTGCTACATAACCACGGTCTTGAATAGTTTGAATAGTGCTGGCGAATGTAGAAGGACGCCCAATACCTAGCTCTTCCAATTTCTTAACTAAAGATGGTTCGGTGTAGCGCGCAGGTGGTTTGGTTTCATGGCCAAGTGGCTCAAAGTAATCCACCTCAATTTTGTCCCCTACAGACATTGCAGGTAAACGCGTCTCCACTTCTTCTTCAGTATTTTTATCTTCAACAACATCTTCATATGCCGCTAAATAACCAGGGAAAGTAATTACCGAACCGGTAGCTCTAAATGCTGCTGCTTTCCCCTCTTTGGTAGTAGTTTCAAAATCAACTCTCATCTGCATCTTTTTTGCATCAGCCATTTGCGATGCAATAGTTCTTTTCCAAATTAAATCGTAAAGTGAAAACTCTTCACGTGTTAACTCTTTGGCTAATTCACCTGGGGTGCGAAAGGTATCGCCGGCAGGCCGAATTGCTTCGTGAGCTTCTTGGGCATTTTTACTTTTGCCGGCATAAACCCGAACTGCATCAGATACATACTCTGCACCATAAAGAGATTTCGCCGCAGCTCGCGCTGCTTCAATTGAAGCAGGTGAAAGCGTTACTGAGTCGGTACGCATATATGTAATAAATCCATTTTCGTAGAGTCGCTGCGCGACTCGCATTGTCAATTGCGCACCCCAACCCAAACGACTACCTGCATCTTGCTGCATAGTAGAAGTTGTAAATGGCGCTTTGGGTTTTTCGCTTCGTGGTGATTCTTCAGTTGATTTAACAACTAATTCACATCCACTCAAACTTTTAATCAACTCTTGGGCCTGCGCTTCTTGCAACCAGATGCCTTGTGATTTTTCTTTTAATTTTCCTTTTTCGTCGAAATCGATTGCCAAAGCTAACTTTGCACCATCAATGGTAAGTAAGCGGGCATCAAAATCTTTTGCGCAATGGGCAGTGATATCCCACCATCCAGAGGCCACAAATGCTTGGCGTTCCCGTTCGCGCTCTACTACTAATCGAGTCGCAACTGATTGCACGCGACCGGCTGATAAACGTGGCATAACTTTTTTCCAAAGTACTGGCGACAACCTATAACCGTATAGTCGATCTAAAATTCTTCGGGTCTCTTGGGCATCTACAAGGTGCTGATCTAAATCACGGGTTTCTTGCGCCGCTTTAAGAATCGCATCTTTCGTGATCTCATGAAAAACCATGCGCCGAACTGGCACTTTAGGTTTTAAAACTTCCAATAGATGCCAAGCGATCGCTTCGCCTTCACGGTCTTCATCTGTTGCTAAGAAAAGTTGATCACACTCTTTGAGGCGGGCTTTTAATTCGGTAACTTTTTTCTTTTTATCTGGGTTAATCACATAAAGTGGCTCGAAATCATTTTCGATATTTACGCCCTCTTTTGCCCACTTAATTTTTTTATATTCAGCAGGAATATCAGCTGCCCGTTGTGGCAAATCACGGATATGGCCAACACTTGCTTCAACAATATATTCACTGCCTAAGAAACTTCCAATTTTTTTTGCTTTGGCAGGAGATTCGACAATTACCAAAGTTTTCTTGGCACTCATCTAACCTCCTAACTTTTCTGCTAAAGCACTTGTTAATTTGCTAAGCCGCTACCCCGCAAGTTTTTGAACTTGTGAAGTAGCGGCCCGTAGCAATTTAGATAAGTGCGGTTGCTCTACGACGGTTGCGAATCAACGCAATAATGATGATTCCTAGAGCTGCAAGTGCGATCAACATACGAGCGCCAGTATTGCCACTAAGTGACAAACTCACGATCGCTGGTGTTACTAATAGTCCAACCAAGTTCATAACTTTGATCAGTGGATTAATTGCCGGACCAGCGGTATCTTTAAATGGATCGCCCACTGTGTCACCGATGATTGTTGCTGCGTGTGCTGGTGAACCTTTACCACCATAAACACCATCTTCAACCATCTTCTTTGCGTTATCCCATGCACCACCAGAATTAGCAAGGAAGACCGCCATCAAGGTTCCGGTTCCAATTGCACCAGCAAGGTAAGCGCCAAGTGCTCCCACGCCTAAACCAAATCCAACTGCGATAGGTGCAAGAACTGCTAACAATCCTGGTGTAACTAATTCGCGGAGTGAGTCGCGAGTACAAATATCTACTACACGACCGTACTCAGGTTTTTCAGTTCCATTCATAATTCCTGGGTGTAATTTAAATTGGTTACGAACTTCCATTACTACGGCACCGGCAGCACGTGATACCGCATTAACTGCAAGACCTGAGAAGAGGAATACAACTGCAGCACCAATAATCAAACCAACCAAGTTACGTGGGTCAGCGATGTTTAGTACTCCAGTGAATTCAATTCCAAGATCAGCTAGATTTTTCCCACTTTCAATAACTGCAGTTTTAATTGAATCAGTAAATGATCCAAATAGTGCAGTTGCAGCAAGTACGGCAGTCGCAATTGCGATTCCCTTGGTAATTGCTTTTGTGGTGTTACCAACTGCATCGAGTGAGGTCAGGATTTTTGCGCCTTCTCCATGAACATCGCCCGACATTTCAGCAATACCTTGTGCGTTATCTGAGATCGGACCAAAAGTATCCATTGCAACGATTACTCCAACAGTTGTAAGCAAACCACAACCGGCGAGCGCGACTGCAAATAGCGAAAGAATTACAACGCCACCACCAAGAAGGTAGGCGCCAAATACGGCAGATGCAATAAGTAACGCTGAATAAACTGCAGATTCAAACCCGACTGAAATTCCAGCAAGAATTACAGTTGCAGCACCTGTCTGGGATGAAGCCGCAACATCGTTTACTGGACGACGGCCAACTTCAGTAAAGAAGCCAGTCAAAATTTGAATTGCAGCTGCAAGAACAATTCCAATTAATACTGCACCTAGTGCAAAGGTACGAGGATTAATATCAACTGCGGAAATTTCAGCACTTACATTTGCAAATTGCGAGAAACTGCTTGGCAAGTAAATATAAGTTGCGAAGCCAACCAAAACTGCACTAACTACTGCAGATAAGAAGAATGAACGGTTAATGGCAGCCATTGCATTTTTATCAGTTGGACGTAAACGAGTTAGGAAGATTCCAAGTACTGCAGTAACTATTCCGATTGCAGGAACGATTAATGGGAAAATTAATCCACTATCGCCAAATCCGGCTTTACCAAGAATTAGTGCAGCAACAAGAGTTACAGCGTAAGACTCAAATAGATCTGCAGCCATACCAGCACAGTCACCAACATTGTCGCCAACGTTGTCGGCAATCGTGGCGGCATTGCGAGGATCATCTTCTGGAATACCCTGTTCTACTTTTCCAACAAGGTCAGCTCCGACATCTGCGGCTTTAGTAAAGATTCCACCACCAACGCGCATAAACATCGCCAGCATTGCGGCACCAAATCCAAATCCTTCAAGAACTGAAGGTGCGTTCTCCTTATATATAGCAACAACTAATGCGGCGCCGGCAAGACCTAAACCAACGGTCATCATGCCAACAACTCCACCAGTACGGAATGCGATTTGAACTGCGCGTTCAGCGCTTCCTTGTCGTGCAGATTCAGCAACACGAACATTTGCGCGAACTGCAAGCCACATGCCTTGATAACCAACAAATGCCGAGAAGCCCGCTCCAACTAAGAAGAAGAGCGATCGACCTAGGCGGATATCAAAATCACCTGGAAGTGCAAAAAGTAAGAAAAATACAATGACTACGAAAATTGCTAGGGTGCGAAATTGACGCGCTAAATATGCGGCGGCACCTTCTTGTACAGCGGCGGCGATCTCTTTCATCTTCTCGGTGCCTTCACCGGCAGCAAGCACGCGCGTGCGCAAGCCGTAAGCAACGCCAAGTGCGAGGAGTGAAATCCCCAAAATGACGTAGACGAGAGTGAGGTTGGATCCGGCCACTTGCACTAATGGATTTGTACTGGTCATAGCTACTCCTGAGTGGAATCGATCGGTTGGTATGGATGGACGGGATGGACAGGGCGGACAGGGCGGTTTCGCGGTACAGCCAGGTGCTCAAGGCGCCTTACGAAGCGTGAGTGTACGCAGATAAAAGGGGCGCAGTGGTAATCCGCGGCCACTTTGAGCACAAATCTCCCCTGAAACTTCCTCAAATCACCTGTAAATCAGATCCCATTTATTGATCCGGCCACCCGGCTCTGGCCCGCCCTCCCTGTTGTCCGGTCACCCAAAGGCTCTGACTATCTACATAGCACTCCGCTGCTCCCAGTTGGATTGCGATCTCGCAAGCAGTATTACTAATTGCACCAGTTCGCGAAATTGCAGCAAGGGCGATCACTTCGGCTTGGTGTTCATTTGCCCTAAAGGTATCCACGCCATGCAAATAACCAATCAAGGTCAACAAAATTGTTCCGGTTAATCCGATGGGGAGTAAGAACCAAATCATTGTGGCCGGTATCCATTGGCGCGGGCCTTCACATCATTTTCATCAATCTCAACTGTAACAACGCCATCGTGATCTGAAATAGCAAGTTTTCCTTGGGGGAAATTATTATGCATGATTTGATCAATCCTGAGTTGTGATTCACCACGTGTTATTGAGCGTGCAATAACTTGTGCAACTGCTTCTCCATGTTGCTGCGCCGTAATTGCGCTAAGGATTTGTAATCCAAAAAAGAAAAGCAAAAGTAAAGAAGGAAGTGTTACTGCAAACTCAGCTGTAACACTTCCACGTTCGTCATTAAGCATTTAAAGCAGGAAACTCGAAAGTGCTCTATGCAATAAATCCCCAATTAGCCTTGCGATAGATTCAGATGAAAGTAACTTGTACAACATTCCTGCAAATCCACATGCAGCTACCGTTGTAACAGCATATTCGGCTGTAGCCATTCCAAGCTCACCCGATTTAAACAAGATTGCCAAACTTTTCATGCGATGCAAACTTTTGGTCATCGGTGCTCACTTTCCTTTGTTGATTTTGGAATGCGAACACTTTCCTTTTTCCAGTGCTGTTGCTACCTTCTAAATAAATACTGGGGATTATTTCTAGTTGTGGTTAAAAAAATTTAAGTGTTGAAAAGAAAGAAATTACTATCGGCACTATCGCCCCAAAAATAAATGCCGGTAAAAAGCAAATACCAATAGGCAGCGAAAGTTTTACTCCGAGTTTACTTACCTGCATACGCGCTCTTCTTGACCGTTCTTCAACTAATGAGATCGCACTTACTCTAAGTAAATGTCCGATCGGCCTTCCTCGCTCTTGGGCTCGGATTAATGCTCCAACCCATTCACAGGTGGCCGGATCATCCTGCCACTCACGCCAGGCTTGAGATGGAGATGCTCCAACTTTTAGCAAATCAATACTTCTAAATGCTCGGCGGGAAAGATCAGAATTTAACAATGGAGCAACTACTTCCAGTGCGGCTAGCAAGTTTGCCCCTGCGGTAATCAACGCCGCCAAAATTTGGCCAAAAAATGGAAGTTCTACCTCCACCAAAAGTTGAGATTGTGCCTGTTCTTTAGAGGGTAATGATTGAATTAATCTTAAAGTAAACCAATAGATCACTGGTGAAATTAGAAAAAGTTTTGGGGAAAGTAAAACGATAGTGAATGAAAACAAGAGTGCGCTTTTATTGGATCGCATTTATGATCCGTTTCGCCCAAAAACGACCTAAAAGTTGTAATGTGATTGAAAATGTAAGTGAGATTTGCGCGATCATGGAGTGGCGTAATGTATTTATAACATCTAATCCAGTTGATTGAGCCAAGATCAGAAGTAGTACCGGTAGGAAGGCCAATAGTGTTGTAGTAGCTTTTGCAGAAGCTGCCTCAATTTCAATTAAACTCTTGAGATCTTTCTTTGCTAGTAATTCATTTCGATATGACCGCAATAGCGGCGCCAGTGCTATTCCAGAATTTGCACTTAACTTAGTAATTTTCACAATAGTCCTGAAATCTAAATTGCTAATTCCCTCTTCACTTACTTCAAGAAAATTCTCTCCATTTCGCGCAATAGACCAAGCCTCTAGTAATGGAATCCCATTCTCAATCTCTTCAATCAAAATATCTAAAGACTCTAAATATTCTTTAGGGGTAACTTCGCTCTTCCTGTTAGGTTTGTTCATAAATAATGGAAATGGGAGTGAGAAAATAAATATTAATAGAAAAATAATTAACAAAACATTTTTCATAACATCTGCTCAAATTCTTCAAATCCTTCTTCAAAATTAATTTTAAAATTTGAATCAAAGGTAATTGCCGGAATTATTATTAACATTCCGGATACTTCTTTTACGAGATTGATAGATTGGATGGATCTGCATTCTTTGATTGGATTCAGATGAATCAATAAATCGAAAGCGCTAGCGAGTTGTGCGTGCATTGCTTCTCTGGAAACGCCATGCAATAAGCCAAGTGCGGCTATGCGTGATGGGACATCCTTGGCAGAGTTTGCATGAATTGTTCCGCAGCCCCCTTCATGGCCAGTATTTAGAGCTAATAAGAAATCAATAATTTCACGACCACGAACCTCGCCCATAACTATTCTTGTTGGACGCATTCGAAGCGCTTGACGAATCAGATCTTGCAAGGTCCACTCTCCGCTGCCGTCACTATTAGCCATTTTGCTTTGCATCTGAACTACATGCGGATGATTAATACGAAGTTCGTGTGTATCTTCCAAAATTAATATTCGTTCGCTTGGTTCAGCCATTTCCAACATGGCTGACAGGAGCGTTGTTTTCCCAGCACCTGTTCCACCAGAGATTAAAAACGATTTTTTAGCTTTTACTATTTTGGATAAATACTTACTAACTTCTAAGTTAAGCCAATTACTACTAGACCCACTTCGACTTTGATTTGATCTGATCGAAATGTGAATGCCTCCTTCGACTAGCGGGGATAAAATTGCGTGTAATCTCAAACCTGGTTCGAGTTCAGCATCTAAAAATGGATGGGCGTCATCAAATAATCGACCACGCTGCAATGCTAAGAAATTTATAAACTCCCGTAATAATTTTTCATTTCCAATCTCAGTTTCAATTCTTTGCAAACCCAAGCCCCGGTCAATCCATACAGATCCTGAACCATTAATAAATAAATCACTTATTTTTCGATCGCTAAGAATTTCCTGTAGTGGCCCATATCCATTAACCCAATCATGAAAATTTCTATGTTCTTTCGCTAACTGTGCCTCTGAAAGCCATGGGGCGGAATCCCTTATTTTCCCAAGAACATCCGCTCCATCTAACTCCTTTATCCCCGCAAAATCATTTTGCAATTTTTGGAAAATCTCAGCACTCATAGATTTATGCTTACGAAATTTTGTAAAATTTTCATTAGTGCATCTTTTGAAGGCGGGAGTACCCCATAAGTTTCAAGATTTTGAACGGATTCTGACTCAGGTAACTTTGTAAAGTTATTAAAACCCATTTGATACGAAGACTCTTTCGATGATAAATTTGAATTTCGGGTGGTCCGTAATAAAAGATTACTAATTTCAACATTTAGTGAACTCTTTCTCAATCTATTTAAACTTCTGACTGATTCGATTCCAGAAACTCCAATTAGGTTTAGCATGGTTATTTTTGAAGTTAGTGAGTTAGTGAACTCTGACAAATGCCTTGGCAGATCGATGATAATTAATTCGAATTCTTCTGCTGCGCCATCTATTAAATGTGAAACACTTTTGCTTGAATTTTCACTTATCTCAGTGAAGGATAAATAGGTCACGCCAGATGAGAGAGGTTCTGGAAAAGCATTAGCAGGTATTTTCATCTCAAGATTTTGATAACTTTTCCAGTTGCGTTCTTGGTCTTGAAATTGATTATTTCTGCGACTTAAAACATCACCTTCGATCAAAATAGATTTGACTCCAAGATTTTTGGCCGCCAGCGCTAAGTAGAAAGCAGTTGTGCTAGCACCCGACCCTCCACAGATTGGGAAAGTGCCCCAAATCCTTAGGGGGTGGAGTTGGGACACTTGGTCAGAGTTGCACAGAAAATTAACGCACCTTTAATCTGCAATTTAGAGTGCGAATAACCTATAAGTGGGGGAAACCGACTGTCATCACTACGCTTCTCTGTGTGAGCACAAGCGCCGTCTTTTTTGATTTAGACAAAACGATAATTGCGCGTTCCTCTTTGCTGGCATTTACTAAGCCTTTTAGTACTGCAGGGTTAATTTCAAAAAAGCGGATGTTAAAAAATGTAGTTAATCAATATTTTTTTGCAACAGTGGGCGCAAATCATGCCCAGATGGAGAGATTGCGTGAATCACTTACCGCAATGGTTACTGGATGGTCAGTAGATCAAGTTAAAGAGATTATTAATGAATCAATTCATTCTGCAATTGGGCCGATGATTTATGACGAAGCCGCGACGTTAATTGAAAAACATATCTCTGATGGACGAGACATCATCATTGTTTCAACTTCCGGTAAAGAGATTGTCGAACCAATTGGAAAATTACTTGGCGCAACAACTGTCATTGCAACAGAGATGATAATAGAAGATGGCAAATACACCGGCGCGGTGGCGTTCTACGCATATGGTGAGAAAAAAGCTGAGGCCATACAAAAACTTGCTGCTGAAAAAGGTTATGACTTATCACTTTCATTTGCTTACTCAGATTCAGTAACAGATTTACCAATGTTGAAATCAGTGGGCTTTCCATGTGCAGTAAATCCTGACAGAGCACTTAGGGCTGAGGCCGAAAAATTAGATTGGCCAATTCTTTCATTTAGCCGTTCTGTGCCATTGCGCGATCGACTTTCTGGTGTTCCACGTAAGCCAGCAATCGCTACAGCACTGAGCCTTGGTGCCTTCATCACACTTTTGTTAGTTAAAAAGCGTAAAGGCAAAAAGGGCGGCGGTCTCACCTAATATTGGGTAGTAGCGGGTGGGTTTCGCAAATTCGCTCTAAGTATTACCCTCACCTTCGGAGGTATCAGATGAGCTCATCGCTTGAAAATCTTGGAACTGAAAACCGGAAATTTCCACCCACCCCAGAGTTTGCCGCAGCAGCAAATGCGAAAGCAGATATGTATGTTGAAGCCAAATCTGATCGCTTGGCTTTTTGGGAGAAGCAAGCACACGCTTTGCATTGGGACAAACCGTGGACCCAAGTTCTTGATTGGAAGCGACCATTTGCCAAATGGTTTGTTGGTGGAAAATTAAATGCCTCATATAACTGCTTGGATCGCCATGTAATTGAAGGTCGCGGTGATCGCGTCGCTTTTATATTTGAAGGCGAACCCGGAGATTCACGTACATATACCTATGCACAGTTATTAATTGAAGTTAAAAAAACTGCGAATGCCCTTATTGAACTTGGTGTAAAAGACGGAGACCGCGTCGCTATTTACCTGCCGATGATTCCTGAAGCGGCTATTGCAATGCTTGCCTGCGCAAGAATTGGTGCGCCGCATTCAGTTGTCTTTGGTGGGTTCTCTGCAGATGCATTGTTATCTAGAATCCAAGATGCTGATGCAAAGATTGTGATTACAGCAGATGGTGGTTATCGCAAAGGTAGTGCAAATGCTTTAAAGCCTGCTGTCGATGATGCGCTAAAGGGTGAAACAAATGTTAAACATGTTCTTGTTGTAAAACGTACTGGACAAGAAGTCCAATGGCACGACAATCGTGATGTTTGGTGGAATGAAATTGTAGATCGCCAGAGCGCAGAACATACTGCAGAATCTTTTGATAGTGAGCATGGTTTATTTATTCTTTACACCTCAGGAACAACCGCAAAACCAAAAGGTATTTATCACACAACAGGTGGTTACTTAACTCAAGCAGCTTTTACTCACAAATATGTATTTGATTTAAAACCAGAAACTGATGTTTACTGGTGCACAGCAGATGTCGGTTGGGTTACTGGACATTCATATGTTGTTTACGGTCCACTTATAAATGGCGCAACTCAAATAATCTATGAAGGCACCCCTGATTCGCCAACAAAAGGGCGCATCTTTGAAATTATAGAAAAATATGGCGTCACAATTTTGTACACTGCACCTACTTTGATCCGTACTTGGATGAAATGGGGCGATGAATTTCCAAATGCATCAGATTTATCGTCATTGCGATTATTAGGTTCAGTTGGAGAGCCAATAAATCCAGAAGCATGGATGTGGTACCGAGAAGTTATCGGTGGAAACCGTTGTCCAATTGTTGACACTTGGTGGCAAACAGAAACTGGCGCAATCATGATTTCACCTCTGCCTGGAGTCACTGCAACTAAGCCAGGATCAGCGATGGGAGCGATACCCGGAATTAGCGCAGCAGTCATTGATGACAACGCAAATATTGTGGGCAACGGTGGCGGTGGTTACTTGGCATTAACCGAACCTTGGCCTTCAATGTTGCGTGGAATTTGGGGTGAGCCAGAACGTTACCAAGAGACTTACTGGTCTCGTTATGACGAAGCTGGATATTACTTTGCTGGTGATGGCGCAAAATTAGATGGCGATGGCGCTGTTTGGTTATTGGGTCGCGTCGATGACGTCATGAATGTTTCTGGTCATCGCATCTCAACTACTGAAGTCGAGTCGGCGCTAGTTTCACATGTCGCTGTTGCTGAAGCTGCTGTTGTCGGGGCCAATGATGCAATGACCGGGCAAGCAATTACCGCCTTTGTAATTTTGCGTGGCGGAATTCCAAATGTTGGAGGAGAAGAACTTATCCAAGAACTTCGCAATCACGTTTCAAAAGAGATCGGCCCAATAGCTAGGCCTAAACAAATTTTGGTTGTTGCTGAATTACCAAAAACTCGAAGTGGAAAAATTATGCGCAGACTTTTGCGAGATGTTGCTGAAAATCGAGCTGTGGGAGATTCCACTACACTTGCCGATCCAAATGTTATGAAGTTAATTCAAGCTGGATTAAATGCTGGTAGCAGCGAAGATTAAAAATTAATTAGTTGCTTTAATTAATTGATCTTGGCTTGTTGCAATAATTTTTGCAACAACTTTTGGCCCATGATTTTCAATTTGGGCAATGACAGTGCTTTGATCTGACCACCGTGAAATTTTTTCTTGCGGGAAAATCATGGCAAGCTCTCCAATAATCCAAATAAGCACTAACGCCTTACTCAAGCCCAGGAGAGCCCCTGCGATTGAATCAACTGCTTTTAATGGCTTCCATAAAAAGTTTTTTCGAAACCATTTTGCGGCTTTGCCCAGCAAAAACTGACAAACAAATGCTGACGCCACAACAATCCCGGCAGTTAATCCAATACGAGAGGTCGGTGAATTATTTGCGCTTGCAAATTGAGTTCCGTATTTCAAACCTAAAATCCCACCACCAACTAAACCAACAAAAGCGAAAAGGCCAGTAATTAAACCGCTTCGGTATCCTCGATAAATTGAAAAAATCAAAGTTACCACTAGAACGAAATCGAAGGTCGTCATGGTGCTAATTCTATAATTTTTTCGTGATCCCATTCACGTTCATATCCACTGTGAAAGAGAATTCGATCAATAATTCCAGCAGTAAATCCCCAAATTAGCATCTCTGCCACATTAAATGCTGGTCCGATGTATCCACTTTTATGGCGCACCTTTGCTCTATTTGCCGGCTCGGCGAGATCAATTAATGAAATATTCTCAGCGCGAACGACTTCCTCAACACTTTGTGGCGCGATCTCATGAGGGTCGCGCCACCATGCCACTACTGGGCTTATGTGAAAATTACTTGGAGGTAACCACAGTTCAGGTAGTACTCCGATCACCTCAACTGTTTCACTTCGTAATCCAACTTCTTCTTCACTTTCACGAAGTGCGGCTGTTGTTGCATCCTTATCATTTAGATCAATAGCACCTCCAGGAAAAGAAGGTTGACCTGCATGAGATCGCATTTGCGAACTTCGAAGAGTAATTAAAACTTCTGGCACTTGCTCTTTGCCAGAAAATAAAATTAGTACTGCACCCTTGCGAGTAGATTCATCTCCACCTCTAAGTGGAAATTGAAAATCATCACTTTCAAATTTCTTTGGGAGTTCTGCAATTTTATTCAACCAATTTGGATGAGCTGAAATATTCTCCGCGCTCACTTAGCACCCACCCCAACAGCAGGGCACAATTTCGCCAGCGGGCAAATCCCACACTCTGGTTTACGGGAGTGACAAATCCGTCTTCCATGCCAAATTAATTTGTGTGAAAGTAAGGTCCATTCCTTTTCTGGAATCAATTTTGCAACATCATTCTCCACTTTGACTGGATCGGTTTCTTGGCTCCATCCAAATCTTCGACTTAGACGACCAAAGTGAGTATCAACAGTTAATCCTGGAATTCCAAATGCGTTTCCCAAAACTACATTTGCAGTTTTCCGCCCAACTCCTGGAAGAGTTACCAGTTGCGCTAAAGTTTTTGGTACCTCTCCACCATAATCTTTTAGTATTTTGCTTGCTAGTTCTTTTATATTTTTTGCTTTGCTTCTATAGAATCCAGTTGAGTAGATAATTTTTTCAATTTCGCTGATTTGTGCACCAGCAAGTTTTGTCACTGTTGGGAAGCGATTAAAAAGTACTGGTGTAACAGCATTCACCCGTTTATCGGTGCATTGGGCAGATAAAACAGTTGCAACTAACAATTCCAAGGGTGAGTTAAAATCGAGTTCACACCTGGCATCTGGATACTCCTTGGTGAGAATTCGATAGATCGAGCGTGCCGAGCTCTGTTCGGCGGTTATTTTGGGGCTCATCCTCCGAAAGAGTACGCGTTAGGCGCTACGGCTGCGAACAGGTAAATTAGCCCTGTGATCGAAAATAGTGAATTAGTAGAGATTATCCACCGCGCGCCATTATTTATCGCCCTTGATGATGACTCGGCGAACGCGCTCAGAAAATCTATGGATGAAGTTAAGTTGACTCGCGGGCAAACCCTTTTCTCCGAAGGTGATGAGGCGGAATGTCTATATGTTATTGGTGAGGGGAAAATTAAACTTGGCA
This sequence comes from Actinomycetes bacterium, assembly GCA_014190175.1. Next base: position 16,318 of record BJFZ01000024.1, read on the forward strand.
CGGTCAGCGCCGATGGACGAGAAAATTTACTTTCAATCCTTGGGCCCGGAGATATGTTTGGTGAACTTTCGCTTTTTGATTTAAGGCCGCGCACTTCAACAGCGACAGCTGTTACAGATGCTCGTCTTTTTAGTTTAGGAAATGATGACCTACAAGAACTTCTTCGTTCGCGGCCAGAGGTTTCCTTCTACTTGTTGCAATCTCTGGCACAGAGGTTTAGAAGAGTAAGTGAAATTGTTGAAGACTTAGTATTTTCAGATGTCCCAGGACGAGTTGCGAAAGCATTGATTCAATTATCTGGGCGATTCGGAAAGCCCACTGATGAAGGTCTTCATGTTAATCATGATTTAACTCAAGAAGAGTTAGCGCAATTGGTAGGTGCCTCTCGCGAAACAGTGAACAAAGCGCTGGCTGATTTTGCTGGTCGTGGTTGGCTTCGACTTGAAGCGCGCTCCGTGATCATTCTTGATGAAGAACGACTTTTAAAGCGCGCACGTTAAATAATTTCTAAGTGAATTAACGAAGCGCTACTACCGCTTCAACTTCTACAGGTGCGTTCAATGGTAGTTCAGCAACTCCCACAGATGATCGTGCTGCTCGTCCTGCTTCACCAAATACATGCAAGAAGAGTTCGCTTGCACCGTTAACAACAACTGGCAAGCCAGTAAATCCAGGTGCGGCATTTACGAATCCAACAATTTTTACAACTTGAACTACATCATCAAGGTCGCAAACTAATGAAAGTGCAGCAAGAACATTTAATGCACAAATTTGCGCTAAATCTCTACCTTCTTCAGGAGTTACATCTGAACCAACTTTTCCAACTTTTGAGATTGCTCCATTTACAGTTGGTAATTGACCAGCAGTAAAAACCAATTTGTCATTCTTGATTGCTGGAAGGTACGCAGCTACAGGTGCGGCGGCTACTGGAAGTTCTAATCCCAATTCTGCAAGTTTTGCTTTCACTTTTTCATGTGCCATTTATGCCAACTCTCTTTTCATGTAAGCAACCAATTGATCGGTGCTACCTGGTGCTGGAACAACTTGTATTAATTCCCAACCATCAGAGCCCCAAGTATCCAGAATTTGTTTTGTTACATGAGTCAAAAGCGGAACCGTTACATATTCATATTTAGTCATTGTGCAATCTTAAGCGAGTGCAGCACGAACCGCTGCCGAGACGGCTGCCCCATCAGCCCGACCGGCAATTTTTGGCGATAGGAGTTTCATCACTAGCCCCATGCCTGCAGGCCCAGCTGCTCCTGATTCCTTCATCGCATCGGCGATTAAGGAGGCGAGTTCGGTTTCACTCAATGGTGTGGGCAGATATCTAGCGATAACTTCACCCTCAGCATTTTCACGCTCGGCTCTATCTGGGCGCTTGGCGTCAGCAAATGCTTGCGCAGATTCACGTCGCTTTTTCGCCTCGCGTGAGAGCACTTGAATCACCTCGGCCTCAGTTAGAACTCGGGCCTCTTTACCGGAGACTTCTTCATTGGTTATTGCGCTTAAACAAAGCCTTATAGTTGATAAAACTAACTCATCTCGAGCGCGCATCGCCTCTGTTAAATCATGCTTAAGTGAATCTTTTAGTCCCATGGCGCAATCATCTCACATTGATCCTTTCACTCTACTATTACCTCGTGATTAAGTTGCGCCAAGTTGAATTACCAATCTTTACAAATGGCCAATCTCTACGCATTTTGCATTTATCTGATTTGCATCTGACTCCAAAACAGAAAAATAAGATTGCGGATTTGAAAAAGTTGAGTTCTCTCGATCCTGATCTGACCATAGTCACTGGTGATTTCTTGGCCCACCAAGATTCAGTACCCGCAGTTATTGCTGCTTTAGGTTCCCTACTGAGCAAGCCTGGTTTTTTTGTCTTCGGTTCAAATGATTATTTCGCCCCCACAATTAAAAATCCACTTTCATATTTATTTTCTAACAGCAGCGGCAGTCGGCTGGGAATAAATTTACCGTGGTTGAAATTACAAAATGAATTAGTTAAAGCCGGATGGTTAAATTTAAATCAACGTAAATTAATAACATCAATTAATGACATCACGATTGAGGCACGTGGAACAGATGATGCCCATTTAAATCGCGATGATTATGAAGTAGTCTCTGGCAAAAAAAATCCTGATGTCCACTTATCGATTGGGGTAACACATGCACCTTACGCACGATTACTGGATGCCATGGCTAAAGATAATCTCGATTTAATTATCGCTGGACATACCCATGGTGGCCAAGTTCGATTACCACTTCCAAACTTTCTCGGTGGATCACGTGCTTTAACTACCAATTGTGATTTACCAACTTGGCGGGCCCGCGGCTTAAGTAAGGTTGCGGATCAACCTTGGCTACATATTTCTGCTGGGGTAGGAACTAGTCCATTTGCACCCTTCAGATTGGCTTCACCACCTGAGGCGACGTTATTAACCCTGACTAGTACAGCAGGTAATTCTTAATTAAATTCTTTGGCAACTAACTCGGCAATTTGTGCGGTATTAAGTGCTGCGCCCTTGCGCAGATTATCTCCACACAAAAATAAATCTAATGCGTATGGATCGTCAAGGCTTGCGCGCACTCGACCAACCCACGTTGGGTCTGTGCCAA
>BJFZ01000025.1 GCA_014190175.1 Actinomycetes bacterium
AGCGTAACTGGTGCTGGATGACCATAGGGATTATCGACACTTACGCTGATTAGACATAATTTAGGAGAGAGTTTTTCGACCAATTTTTGATTTTGCAATTTTGAGCCGTGATGGGCAACTTTTAAAATCTCAACCTTGCCTGTCAAGCGTTCCAACACCTTCTCCTGGCTGGCTAATTCCAAATCCCCTGGCGAAAAAAATGAGTGACCATGAATTGAACCAACAATTGAAATGCTGGCATTGTTTGCCGGTGACTCTAAAATCGGTTTCAGATCAGGCCAAATTACTTCAAATGAGATAGCTGGACTCTTGAATGTTGCACCGCGATAAATTTGTGCGCTGGGGATACTGCCCAGCCAATTTTTCACCCTCGTAAATTCATCTGCTGGAGTCGGCTCAGTAGTCAACCAAACTTGTTGCACTTTCCGCCCCTTGAGCAAACCTGGTAAACCTTCTACATGATCTGCATGAAAATGAGTAAGGATTAATAGCTCAACATTATTAATTTTTAACTCATGCAAACAATTGTCGATCAGAGTTGGGTCTGGTCCAACATCAATCACGACCGCAGAATTTGATCCTAGGGAAAGGACAATCCCGTCACCCTGTCCAACATCACATACTGCCATTAGCCAATTTTTTGGGGGCCAACCAAATTTAGTTGTTGAAAAAACCATCAATAGGATTAAGATTAAAATTATTGGTACCTTGAGATAAGTAAAAGTCCGTAAAATTAATAAAATTATCCGAATTGCGATTGCAAGTATTAACAAAGTAATAACTCCCATCCAACCTTTACTCCATCGCAAGGTTGAGAAAGGTAGATCAGCACAAAAGTTTGCGACTCCTGCAATCCACATCGCAAAAGGTGAAACTATGACACCAAGCAAATGAGAAATTTGTAGAAGCGGAATAGATATTAGGCTCATGAAAAAACCAATAATTGTGATTGGGGCTATAACGGGTGCAACAATTAAGTTGGCAAATACACTCACAAGTGAAAGTTGCCCAGATATAGCGACTACAATTGGTAACGAAAATACAGTGGCAGCGATTGGGATCGCCAATGTTTGTGCCAAAAGTTCTAGCCGCTTGGAAAAATACCGCAGCAAAAAACGCTCAATTTTTGGAGCGAGTAGTAGTAATCCAGCTGTTGCTGATACTGAAAGTGCGAAACCAGGATCAGTTGCTAAAAATGGGTTGATAATCAGTAGTAAACCAATTGCAACTCCCAAGGATGGAAGTGCCGCCGATCTATTCCCAGATGACCTTGCTGCAAGAGCCACAGTTGTCATTACCGCCGCCCGCAAAACTGAAGGCGATGGCCTTACCAACAGAATAAAGAAAGCCAGGGCTAACGCAACAATTACCCACAACGCCCTTCCCTTAATTCCAACTCTTCGGCATAGCGCTAGAACTAAAGCAGCCACAATCGCCAGATTTGCTCCACTAACTGCAGTTAAATGAGTCAACCCAGTTGCGCGCATATTTGCCGTCAACTCAACTGATTGAAATGTGCGATCTCCAATAACTATTCCGGGTATCAATCCCATCGCCGCCGGGGGTAAACCCTGCACGGCATCGCGCAGCGCACTCCGCATCCGGAAAGTAAGCCGCGAAATAGAGTTTGATCTGCTGAGAATCTTTACTTCGCTCTTTATAAAAATAAAAGCAGATGCATTAGTTAAGCGATAATCTGAAACTTTACCGTAGAAAGATATCTTGGTTCCAGGAATGAGATTCGCGACATCATTTGTAGTTGAAATTAAAATAGGAACTCGTACAGCTCGTCTATTTACTTCTTTTGTTCGTAAATAAAAAGTAGCTGATTGTGTCGTACGAAAATCTCCGCGGATTTTTGATTTACTAAGTTGTGGGTCAGATGTAACTACACCAACAACGCCAATATTTGAATTTGTATCACCCCGAAATAGGTCGCGATGGAGGGCCTCTTCATGGATTCCTGAGATTAAACCACCTAGAAATATTGATATACAGAATAGTTGTAAAACATAACTCTGCTTCGTGAGCAAAAATGTAAGAGCAATCACAAGTGTTGCAATTAATAGAAAGGTGGCTGGAGTTCCATAAAATAACTGTGCGCTGGCACATCCCACCCAAATCCCAACTGCTGGAAACAATAACCGAGCATCAGGAATATCTTTCACACCACAACAACCTCTTTAAGTTCATTGAATTTTGCATCTCCTATTCCAGAAACTCTGCGTAACTCATCAACAGATTTAAAGTTTCCATTTTTGCTTCGCCACTCAACAATGCGAGCTGCTAAAACTGGACCAACCCCAGGAAGGCCATCAAGTTCGGATAAATTTGCTCGATTTAAATTAACTTTTCCGCCTCGCGTGCCTCTAGAAGACGAAGAAACAGAATGAGTTGGGCTTGAACTACCCTCAATATAGATTTGCTCTCCATCTTCAAGTAATCGCGCCATATTCACACCACTTGAATCTGCACCTTTCCCAACGCCACCGGCAGCTTTTATGGCATCAATCACGCGTGAGCCTTGTGGTAATTCATAGACGTCAGGATTTTTAACTTTACCCGCTACATCAATTATTAAAATCTTATTAACTTGATCCGGTTGGTTAATACTTTGATTGCTCTCTTCTATTTCAATGCCTGAGTTCGAAGAGTCGCCCGACGCACTAGGTATTTCTTTAGCACCCCCACTCCATAATAAAAATATGGCCAGAGCTACTCCTGCTGAAATTACCAGTAAGGCGCTAATGAAATGTTTCTTTTCAATATTTACTCGAAATTTACTTGTTGATTCTGGAATTATTTGGCGAAGACGTGAAATCAATTCGGAGTCTATTTTAGGCATTTACGAATTGTAGAAAGATCTATTTTTATGTAATTTGGAAAGGTTTAATGGTGTAGATAAATTTTGCTTGTGGTTAACTTATTAAACGCGAGGGGCGATTACTACCGCAATTGCGCCAGGGCCAACATGGGTGCCGACTACTGCGCCAACTTCGGTATTACTAACATCACCAAGTCCAGTTAATACGCTTCTAAGTCTTGCAACTACTGCTTCCGCCTGAGATTGCGCTCCTAAATGGTGAACCGCAACATCAACTGCACGACCGGCCGTAGCCGCGACCGCCATCTCCTCTAACCGCACCATTGCTTTAGCTGCAGTTCTAACTCTCTCGACTGCAACTACTTCGCCATCATCTACGGTGAGGATTGGCCTGATCGCAAGTGCAGTTGCCAATATCGATGCGCCTCTACTGATTCGTCCACTTCTGCGTAAATTCTCTAAATTTGCAACTGAGAAGAAAATTGAAGTTGCGTTCATCCGCAACTTGGCTCGTTGAATAACTGTTTGACTATCTAATCCTTCTTCAGCGGCCTGTGCTGCAGCGATCACGCCGAAACCAAGTGCCATTCCGACCGTTCGCGAATCGATCACATGAACCGGAATTGGTGAATCCTTTGCCGCGATCCGTGCGGCATCGGAAGTTCCAGACATGGATGAAGAGATGTGCAAACTAATAATCTCTTTAGCGCCATTTGCAGCAAGTTCTTGATAAGCAAGTAGAAAAGTGGCCGGATTTGGACGTGAAGTTGTTGCTAATTCTCCTTTACGGAGGGCATCAATAACATCAGTGGCGTTTGGATCTGCTTCAAAATAACTTTTGCCATTCCATTGAACAATTAAAGGAACAACCTTGATTCCTAATAACTTAATTGTTGTTGCGGGCAAGTACGCAGTTGAATCTGTGACAATTCCGATTTTTCTCATGTTGTCACGACATTTACTAACTTTGGAGCGCGGGTAATAATTTTGACGACATTTGCACCAGCAAGTGCTTCAACCATCGCTGGATCTGCCAACGCCATCTTTTCTAATTCAGCATCAGTAATCTCTGGATCAACTTCAAGACGGGCTTTTATCTTGCCCAAAACTTGAACTACACAAGTAACGCTCTGCACTTTAACTAACGAAGGATCTACAGTCGGCCAGCCAGCAAGTGCTACTGCAGGTTTATGACCTAACCGCTCCCACATCTCTTCGGCGGTGTATGGCGCAATTAATGAAAGCATGATGGCAATCGCCTCGACAGCTTCTCGAACTGCTGGGTCCTTTGATCCCGGTCCAGAATCGATCGCTTTACGCGCTGCATTTACTAACTCCATGATTCGTGCAACGGCCACGTTGAATCTAAATGATTCTACTGCGAAACCTGCATCATGTAACGCTTTATGAGTTGCACGACGAAGCTCAATATCACCCGTGCTTGGGTCAATTCCCACAGCTGATGTAACATCGCCAGATAAACGCCATGCTCTTGCTAAAAATTTAACTGAACCGGCTGGTGAAACATCTGACCAATCAACATCATCTTCGGGTGGGCCAGCAAAAACCATAGTTAACCGAATCGCATCTACCCCATGAACATTTAATTCATCAGATAAGCGAACTAAATTACCGCGACTCTTACTCATGGCTGAGCCATCCATAACAACCATGCCTTGATTTAGTAAACGAGTGAATGGCTCAGTGAAATCTAAATATCCAAGGTCATGCAAAACTTTGGTGAAAAAACGCGAGTAGAGCAAATGCAAAATAGCGTGGGTTACTCCCCCAACATATTGATCAACCGGCAGCCATGTCTTAACTGCTTCTAGATCAAAAGCCCGATCTGCAAGTTGTGGAGATGCGTATCGCAAGAAATACCAAGAAGAGTCCACAAAGGTATCCATAGTGTCGGTATCGCGCAGCGCTGGCTTTCCGCATTGCGGACAAGGAACATTTACCCAATCAGTAGCCCCAGCAAGAGGTGAGATTCCTTTAGGTTTTAAATCAAGTCCAGCAGATGATGGCAACTTAACTGGAAGTTGATCTTCGGGAACTGCAACTTCACCACAACTTTCGCAATGAATGATCGGAATTGGAGTACCCCAATAACGTTGCCTAGAGATCAACCAATCGCGTAAGCGATAATTTGTAGCTGCCTCGCCTAACTTTTGTTCTTTCAAATCTGCAATTATCTTGTTAATAGCTTCACTTTTAGATAATCCATTTAATGAGCCAGAGTTGATTAACTTGCCATCACCTGGCGTGGCAATTCCAGTAACTGCTGGATCCTCTAAATCGCTTTCAACAACGGTTCGGATTGGAAGATCCATTGTTTTAGCAAAATCCAAATCTCGCTGGTCATGAGCAGGAACAGCCATGATCGCACCAGTTCCATAATCTGAAAGTACGTAATCACTTGCCCAGATTTGCAACTTCTCGCCATTTACTGGATTAATTGCATAACGTTGTAAAAAGATTCCAGTTTTTGGCCTTTCAAGAGACAATCGTTCAATATCACTTATCGCTTTTACCTCTTCAAGATATTTGGAAAACTCTGCTTTTACTGGAGATGAGCCAGCAAGTTCGGCTGCTAATTCACTATCGGCGGCAACTACAAAAAAAGTGGCTCCATACAAAGTATCTGGCCTAGTTGTATAAATCGTTACCGGTTTGTCTCGTCCTTCGATTTCGAAAGTTACTTCAGCCCCAACTGATTTTCCAATCCAGTTGCGTTGCATTTGCAAGACTTTCTCTGGCCACTGACCTTCAAGTGATTGCATATCGTCTAACAAGCGATCTGCGTAATCAGTTATCTTGAAATACCACTGCGTTAATTTTTTCTTGGTAACTATTGTGTCGCATCGCTCGCACGCACCGGCAACAACCTGTTCATTTGCCAATACTGTCTGACAATCTGGACACCAGTTAACTGCAGATGCTTTTCGATACGCCAATCCTTTTTTAAATAGTTGCAGAAAAATCCACTGATTCCATTTGTAATATTCGGGGTCACAGGTATTGAAAGTTCTATCCCAATCAAAGGAACAGGCGTATCGACGCATAGATGCTTTTTGAACTGCAATGTTTTCGTAAGTCCATTCACCTGGATCTGAATTTCGTTTTATCGCTGCATTTTCTGCCGGCAAACCGAAGGCATCCCATGCAATTGGATGCATAACGTTAAAACCGCGTTGAACCCAATAACGGGCAATTACATCGCCAAGTGCATACGCCTCGGCATGACCCATGTGCAGATCTCCCGATGGATACGGGAACATATCCAATACGTATTTCTTGGAGCGAGGATCATCAGCGCGGCCAGAGCGAAATGGGGCAATTTGATCCCAAACAGGCAGCCACTTCTCTTGAACGCCATGAACGTCATATGTTAATGGTGTGGCTGGCTCTTGCATGAGGCTAAGAGTACCGCCTACTTAAATCTGACTTAACTCCAACTTAACTCCAGGTTACCCCGGTTAATTCCGCGCTGATTTGCCATAAAGATTGCGCTAATCCTTGGTCATAAGCGGTGCTGCTAGCACGGGTAAATTTTGGATATCCACGCATTTCTAAAAAGCCATTTGGTCCTAAATAACTTCCGCCAGGAAGATCGGCCAGAGTTGCAGCACACAAAATTGGCAGAGCACCTTTGTCCGCACTTTGCGCAAATACAGAATTGAAAAATGCTGAACCACGCGCCATCATTAATTGATTTCTCATTTCCGGTCCAACCATTTGTAAGTTGGTAGCTGACCAACCTGGGTGTGCTGCGACGGCAATAATTTTCTTACTCTTGCTATTTCGGCGTTGTAACTCATTAATAAATAGTAAATTTGAAACTTTAGAGCGTGCATAAGCTTGCCAAGGTTGGTATTCACCAACACCACGACAAATATCCATAATTTTTGCAGGTGGAAATTGTGCCAATCGATGTGCTTGGCTCGAAACACTAACAACTCGAGCACCCTCTTTAAGTTTATTTTGCAAAAGTCCAGAAAATGCAAAATGCCCTAAATGATTAGTACCCATTTGCAATTCAAATCCATCAACTGTGTGTCGAAGAGGAGTAGCCATGACGCCAGCATTCAAAATTAAAATATCAATATCTTTGCTAACTTGATCAGCCGCAGAATGAACAGATTTTAAATTGCTTAGGTCTAATTCGATTACATCAATACTTCCACGAGATGCAATTGAGAGTTGCTTGGCCAATGCCAAAGTTTTTCGAACATTTCGAACTGCCAAAATAAGATTGCCCCCATTTTCAGCAACCTGTTTAGCAACTGCTAATCCCAAACCACCGCTTGCGCCTGTAATTAATACATTTTCGCCAGTTAAATCACGCGGCTTGCTCCATTTAGCGCTGATCTCTGGAAGTGCTGCCATCGTTAACCACCCACCAATTTCCGAGTTAATTTAAATCAATGCGGTTCCGAATTGAGTGTGGAGCTGAGGGGACTTGAACCCCTGACCCCCTGCATGCCATGCAGGTGCGCTACCAGCTGCGCCACAGCCCCAAGAACTTTCCAGCACTTGAGGAGCGAAACTCTAGCCGAAGATTTGCGCGCTCTCTAATCCGACTATTTACGGCGCAAAACCCGTCCTGGCCGCTTTAATGTATGTTGGCTTTCATCAACCACAATTGTTCCATTGACTATAACTTGTTGGATACCTACTGGATAAACGCAAGGATTTTCAAGAGTTGAGTCACTGCGGACTTTATCAGCGTCAAAAATCACCAGATCAGCAAACCAACCCTCTTTGATCTCTCCACGAGTTTTCAAAGCAAAACGTTGCGCTGGTTTTGATGACATCTTATGAATTGCAGATTCAAGAGTTAAGGTTTTCTTTTCACGCACATGATGAGCCAAAAATTCTATATGTCCGCAATAAGGGAATTGGCTCTGAGTTGCATCAGCAAGTGCGCCATGGTCCACACTGGTAAAACCATCTACACCTAATGAGAAATCAGGATGTGAAATCATTTCAGCAAGATGCGCCTCGGTCATATTCTCACCAAACATAATAACTTTATCCATATCAGGACCGGCTGCCATCAAAATATCAAAGTAGCAATCCCATTCATCCTGTTTCATCTCTTTAGCAATCTCGGGGAAGCTCATTCCGGTGAACTCTGGGTAGTGCAGGCTGCCTTGTAAGCGAACTCGACTCCATTGTCCTTTGTGAATATATCTCCAATAACGATCGCAATCACTTTTTAGTCGATCTCTAACAGTGCTTTCCTTTAGCGCAAGAGCAACATTTGCATAGCCATCTTTTAATAACCATTCTGGCAAGATCGCAGACATTCCACCAAGTCCAAATCTAAATGGAGTGGTATCTGCGGCTACATCTAAGCCTTTATCTTTTTCGGCAACTAGCATCCCGACTGCACGCTCCCATGCATTCTCAGGAGCATTGGTATCAAAGCGCACATTAAAATGTGAAAGCTGCGCAACTACATTTCCAGTTTTTGCGATCTGTAAAAATTCAGACATGGAAGAGAAAATTTCAGAATCACGGTTACGTACATGGCTGGTGTAAACCCCGCCATACTTTCCAACTACTTTTGCCAAATGCTCAATCTCTTCAGTTTTAGCAAACTTTCCTGGCAAAAATTCAAGTCCAGTAGATAAACCTAATGCTCCGGCTTCCATGGACTCTGCAACCAAATCAGACATGATTTTTAGATGTTCATCCGTAACAGTTTCATCGCCGTCGAGTCCAGCAGCATGACGCAAAGAGTTATGCCCAATAAAAAATGCAAAATTCGCCGAAACGCCATCTGCTTCGATGTGTGAAAAATACTCATCCATAGTGCGCCATGCAGGATCACCTTCAAAACCATATCCCTTTAATCGGCCCGCGATTTGTTTAACTGATTTTGGGGTGATTGGTGCGCTCGAAAATCCACAGTTGCCAACAATTTCAGTAGTAACGCCTTGCCGAACCGTACTTTGGGCGAGTGGATTTACATGCATTGTAAAATCTGAGTGGCTATGTGGGTCAACAAATCCTGGCGAAACAATTAATCCAGTGGCATCAATCTCGCGATTAGCCGCAGATACCCGACCTATCTCAACAATCTGGTCATTTAAAATTCCTACGTCAGCTTGATAACGCTGAGAGCCTGTTCCATCAATTACCAAACCACCACGAATTGCGATATCGATCATTGGGGAAAATTACCAGAGCCCAATTGAACTTACTAGATCTAAATCAAACTATTGAGTCTCCACTTTCTTGGTCAAGGATTGGGTCAGGAAGTGTCCCGGAGTTATGCTCAATTAACCGCCAACTTCCATTACTTTTCCCACTCTCATCTAAAATTGACCATGAAGCATTTGCTAATCCGCCTAATGATGCCCACTCACTTACTGGCAATCCCATCAATGTTCCGATCACACTTCGAGCAGCACCTCCATGGGTAACAATCACCAAACTTTGCCCTGATTCAATCTCACTTAATCCGCGATAAATCGCTGAAATTGCCCGTGCGGCAACTTCACTTCGCCGTTCTCCACTTCCGCCCGCTGGAATATCTGCTCCACTAAGCCAGGCGGTGAATTCGGCATCAGTATCTTTACGAATTTCAAGACCAGTTTTACCTTCCCAATCTGCTCCATATGTTTCGCGTAAATCAGGATCGATCGTTACTGGCAATCCACATCTTTTTGCAATGGCTACCGCAGTTTGGCGAGCACGTAATAAATCACTGGTCACTAATCGATTTGGGCGCAAAGAGGCCAGCACTAAAGCAGATTTTTCAACTTGGGCTTGCCCTGCATCATTTAATGGAATATCGGTATGACCTTGAAATCTATTTTCTACATTCCAATCGGTTTGTCCATGTCTGACAATAATTATTTTTCGCATCTTAATTATTCATCTCTCAGTTCAACCTGCGGAAGAGAGATAATTGGGCAATCCCCCCACAGTCGATCAAGTGCGTAATAAGTTCGCATCTCTTTGCTTTGAATGTGCACAATTAAATCACCGTAATCCAAGAGCAACCATTGTGAAGAGTCTCCGCCACCTTCACGGTGAATAACTTTTTCCCCTACAAAAGAAAGTTGACGTTCAATTTCATCAGATATCGCTTTGAGTTGTCGATCATTTGCGCCAGATACAAGCAAGAAAACATCTGAGAGGATCAACTGATTAGATAAATCCAGCGCTACTATTTCACTTCCAGACTTTTCGTCAGCAGCACGAGCGGCAACAGCTGCAGCTTTGATTGTCTGAGCACTAAGCGCCATAAATCCCTTTCACTAAATTTAAAATTTTCGAATCTACTAATTCAGAAACATCTACATTTTTCGCAACTTTTTCGCGAATTAATGTAGATGAGATATCTAACATAGCCCCTTCGACGATTTTTACATCAATTCCCACAGGAATATCAGTCAAATTAATTTTTTCACCACTTCTTAACAGTTGTAAGACTTCAATCTTCTTGATTAATTCATCTACTCGATGCCAAGTCATAATATTTTTCAAAGCATCAGTTCCAAGTACAAGTGAAAATTCAAATGCTGGAAAATTTTTCTCAAGCTCTAATACTGTTTCAATTGAATAAGTTGGTCCACTTCGATTAATTTCGATATCTAACACTTCAATTTTGGGATTACCAGAAGTTGATAGGCGACACATCTCTAAACGCTGCATTGAAGTTGCAACTAATTGACCCTCTTTTTGCCATGGATTTCCAGCCGGAATCATAAAAATTTTAGAGACTAAACCTTGATTTAAAATAACTTCAGCAGCATGTAGATGACCGCGGTGAATTGGATCAAAAGTTCCGCCGAAAATTGCAATTTTTGGAATTAGTGATCCTTGTCTATCCGCATCGCTAAATAAAGCAGTAGCGAAAGAATTCCAAAACCGATTAATCCAAATGCAAGGGGTGGGGCAGGTAATTCGCGACCCTCAGAAAATAAAATCATGTTCATATCCTATTCCCCAAGCCCGGCTTTTCCGTCCGCTAACAACTTTACAAACTCTGCTTCATCAAGGACCCTCACCCCAAGCTCTTGGGCTTTGGCATATTTCGAGCCGGGAGAATCTCCCACAACTACAAAATCAGTCTTGGCTGAAACCGAATTAGTGGCTTTACCTCCCCGATCGGTTATCGCCTGACTCACTCCATCTCGGGTAAAACCAGTCAGCGAACCAGTCACCACAATCGAAAGACCGCTAATAGTTTGGGCGAGTTCACTACTTTGCTGATCTTGTCCAATTCCTGAAGCGCGCCACATTTTTACAATCTCGCGATGCCAATCCTCTTTAAACCAATCCACGATCGCTGCTGCGATAGTCGGACCGACTCCATCTATCTCTGCTAACTTTTCAATAGATGCTGCTTCAATCGCTTCCAAAGAACCAAACTCTCTCGCTAATGATTGAGCCGCTGTAGGGCCAACATGTCTGATTGATAAAGCAACGATAACCCGCCAAAGCGGTTTGGATTTAGCTTCTGCAAGTGCAGTGATAAAGCGTTCAGCAATTGCACCTAGCGTTCCATCTTTCTTAGTAAAAAACTCTGAAGTTGAAAGATCGGCAAGAGTTATTGCAAAAAGTCCACTCTCATCTTTCAAGATTTCATCGGAAAGTAAAGCGCTAGCGGCTTCATATCCAAGAACATCTATATCAAGTGCAGAACGTGATCCAATATAGAAAAGCCGCTCACGGAGTTGAGCTGGACAACTTCGGCTATTAACACATCTGATATCTACATCTCCATCTGAGATCGCTTTTAATTTACTTCCACAATCTGGGCAGATATTAGGCATTACAAATACGCGCTCAGAACCATCACGTTTTCCAAGAACTGGACCTAGTACTTCTGGAATAACATCTCCTGCTTTTCGAATAACTACATAATCACCAATCAAGATTCCTTTTCTTATTACTTCTTCTTGATTGTGCAAAGTAGCTTGCGAAACAGTGGAGCCTGCGACTTTTACTGGTTCCATAAATGCAAATGGGGTGATCCGACCAGTTCGCCCTACACTTACGCGAATATCTAGCAATTTTGTGACTACCTCTTCGGGTGCATACTTATATGCAATCGCCCATCTTGGAGCGCGTGAAGTAAATCCAAGTTTATTTTGGATTTCGACTTGATCAACTTTAATTACAACGCCATCAATCTCATGTTGCAAATCGTGACGATGATCAAGATGTCCATTAATATATTTTTTGATCTCACCAACTTTGTTAAAGATTTTAACTTGATCACTAGTTGGCAAACCCCACTCTTTGAATGCTGCATAAGAATCACTTTGAGTAGCAAATTCCACACCGTCCACTTTTCCGAAACCATGAACCAACATTCGCAAAGGCCTAGCAGCACTTACTTTTGGATCTTTTTGGCGTAGCGAACCTGCGGCAGCATTACGAGGATTAGCAAAAGGTGTTTTACCTGATTCTTCGATGCTCGCATTTAACTCAGCAAACTCTTTTAACGGGAAATAAACCTCTCCCCTAACTTCTAATACCTTTGGGAAACTCTTTCCACTTAATTGATGTGGGACGCCTTTGATTGTCTTAACGTTTAGAGTTACATCTTCGCCAGTTGTGCCATTTCCCCTAGTTAATCCACGAATCAACTTTCCATCTTCGTAAAGTAAGTTCACTGCCAGGCCATCTATCTTTAATTCACAAAGCCACTTGACCTCATTTTTTCCAAAATCTCGCTCTGTTTTCTCTAGCCATGAATCCAACTCTTCATTATCAAATACATTGTCAAGGCTCATCATTGGATTGAGGTGATCTACTTGAGTAAATTGAGTTGAAAAACCACCGCCTACAGCAACAGTTGGAGAACTCTCACTTCTTAATTCAGGATTAGCTTCTTCTAGTTTTAACAATTCATTCCAAAGTACGTCAAAATCTGCATCTTTAATTTTCGGGCTATCCATTACATAATATAGAAATTGATGTTCACTAATCTCTTCTCGCAACTGTTCTATGCGACGTCTTGCTGTGTTATTACTGTTATTAACTGCCATTAAGTGAACCAATTGCCTGATCAGTACGGTCAATTGTGGCAGAACCTACAACTCGATCTCCATCATAAATAACCAGAGCTTGCCCTGCTGCTAAACCATAAAGTGGTTCATCTAACGTTGCAGTTAAATTCCCACCATCAAATTTGTATGAACAAGGTAGCGCTTGACCATGTGCTCTAACTTGGGCAAATCCGCGAAGTGCTTCATTTCCTGGAACTGGTCCGCACCATTTAATTTCACTTCCTGAAATTTCACTCACTGCGAGTTTTTCATGCGAACCAACAACCACTGTGTTTGATAGCGGTTCGATTTTCAAAACATATCTTGGTGATCCATCATTTGCCGGGACGGTCAGGTTCAATCCCTTACGTTGCCCAATCGTGTAGGTGTAAGCCCCTTTATGCGAACCTAATTTTTTTCCATCTTCATCCAAAATTGATCCGGATTCGCTACCAAGTCGCTCTCGCAACCACCCGGCATTATCTCCAGAAGGAACAAAACAGATGTCATGACTATCTGGTTTTTGAGCTAACGCAAAACCACGCGCTTGTGCTTCAGCGCGAACATCAATTTTGTGAGTATCTCCGAGTGGAAACATGGCACCAGCAATTTGATCTTGAGTAAGAACTGCCAAAACATAAGATTGGTCTTTTTCTGGATCATTGGCACGATTTAAGGTTGGCCCAGTAGGTGAATCTACAACTTTTGCATAATGTCCAGTAACAACTTTTTCATACCCCATTGCACGTGCCCGATTTAATACAGCAGCAAATTTTATTTTTTCATTGCAACGAAGGCACGGGTTAGGAGTTCGTCCAATTGAATACTCGGAGATAAAATTATCAACTACTCCCTCATGAAATTCGCTGGCCATATCCCAAATGTAAAAAGGGATTCCGATTATGTCTGCCACTCGTCTGGCATCATGGGAATCTTCTACTGTGCAACATCCTCGCGCACCTGATCGATATTTTTGTGGATTTGCTGAAAGTGCTAAATGGACTCCGATTACTTCATGGCCAGCCTCAACAGCACGTGCTGCAGCAACTGCAGAATCAACTCCGCCACTCATGGCTGCGATTACTTTCATACCAAACCTGCTGCTCTAGCGCGTTCAACAACTGGTGCAATTACTGAAATTACTAAATCAATATCTGCCTCTGTTGTTGATGGGCCAATTGAGAAACGAAGTGAAGATTTAGCCCGCTTATCATTCATTCCCATTGCAAGTAATACATGGCTTGGTCTAGGAACGCCGGCACTACATGCTGAACCTGTTGAACATTGCACTCCTTGGGCATCTAGCAAGAGAAGCAGCGCATCTCCTTCGGCACCTTCAAAAGTGAAATGTGCAATTCCCGGTAAATGATCTTTTGCGCTGTTCACAGAGGTATTTTCAACTTTAGCTAGCACTCCTGAAATTAATCGCTCCCGTAACTTACTTACCCTGGCAGCTCTCGAGTTAAGTTCGGCAATTGCAATGGTTGCAGCCGCAGCAAACCCAGCGATTGCTGGAGTATCAAGAGTTCCACTTCGCAAATCTCGTTCTTGTCCTCCACCATGTAAGACCGGAGTTAGATCTAATCCTTTTTTTAATACTAAAGCACCTATGCCAAGTGGTCCGCCGATTTTATGTGCGCTCAAACTCATAGCAGTAACATTTAATTCTCTAAAACTTAATGGAATTTTTCCAAAACTTTGAACTGCATCTGTGTGAATCGGGAGATCTAATTCCCCAGCGATTGCAGCAATCTGGCCAACATGTTGAACCGAACCAACTTCATTATTTGAATGCATGATTGATATCAAAGATATTGAATCTGCCGCTGCTCTAATTTTCTTTTCAGCATCTTCAATTAAAAGTTGACCATTTTTATCCACATCAAGTTCAAGCCATTTTGCATTTTCATGATCTACTAGCCATTCGAGTGGATCAAGAATTGCATGGTGTTCGATTGGAGAGGTAGCGATTACATTCCTACCTTCTGCAAGCCGATGCCAATAAAAACCTTTTAACGCTAAATTATTCGCCTCTGTTCCAGATGCGGTAAAAATCACCTCACTTGGCGACGCTCCAACTGCATCTGCGATAGCTTCTCGTGATTCCTCAACAACTTTTCGCGCACTGCGCCCTGCCGCATGCAAACTTGAAGCATTTCCAACTATGCCCAACTGTTGACTCATAGCTAGCACGGCTTCAGGAATCATCGCCGTGGTGGCTGCATTATCTAAATATGCAGTCGCGCTGTTAATGGCCATTTGGCAATTCTAGAGCGTTAACCCTTTCGGGCAGCGATTGCGCTGGTGGCTTGCGGAAGTACCGCAAAAAGATCGCCAACTACGCCAAAATCAGTTACTTCAAATATCGGCGCCTCTGGATCCTTATTAATTGCCACAATCACTTTGCTGGTCTGCATTCCAGCACGATGTTGGATCGCACCTGAAATCCCACAGGCAATGTAGAGAGAAGGCGAGACCGTTTTGCCAGTTTGGCCAACTTGATGTGAATGTGGATACCAGCCGGCATCAGTTGCGGCACGGGATGCACCAACGGCTGCGCCAAGCAGATCAGCCAAAGCTTCAACTGGAGCAAAATCGCCATTTGTACCGCGTCCGCCAGAAACCACAATGGCTGCTTCAGTTAACTCTGGTCGGCCGCCTTTTTTTGCTGGCTCGCGATTGCTAATCAAAACTTTTGTTGGAGTCAGTTTCGGTGAAACCACTTCGACCTCGCATGTTGAAGGTTTGCTCTCTGGTTCAACTGAGTTTGGTCGAACTGTAATTATTGCAATTCCCTTACTTACTTTGGAGTGCACAACTGCAGATCCGCCAAAAATAGATTGCGTGGCAATTGAATCAGCGCTTACATCTACTGCATCAGTAATAATTCCAGAGTTAGTACGTACAGCAACTCTTGCGGCAATTTCTTTTCCGCGCGCAGTTGAAGGAATCAACAAAGTAGTAGCGCCTTTTTCCAAAAGTAAGTCAGCTAATCCCTGAGCAACAAGGGCACTTGGATGATTGTTAATAGTGCTATCTTCAATCGCAATAATTTTATTTGCGCCAAAAGAATTTATTGCTGCAACTGCTTTTGCACCATCGCCGGGAATTCCAACTAAAACCGCAGTTACTTCACCAGATCGTTTAGCGATAGTTAATAACTCCCCCGCAGTTTTTGTAATCACTCCGTCTATATGATCAATAAATACAAAGGTGCTCATGCCAACCTCTTTTCAGCCAAAAATTCACTAAGGGCATTTCCGCCCGCACCCTCATCTACTACTTTCACACCAGCACTTCTAGCAGCCTGCTCATTAAAATCATTTACCAAACTCCATGCACCAGCACCACCTACTTCAGCAGCACTTACTCCAAGGTCGGCAAGTAATAAAACTTCAATACTTTTTTTCTTTGCAGCCATGATCCCTTTAAATGATGGATAACGTGGTTCATTTATTTTTTCAATGACGCTAACAATTACTGGCATTGGAGCGCTCATTGAATCAACACCTTCATCAGTAACTCTTTTAATACTTACTTGATCTGCACTCACATTAACTTCCCCAGCGAATGAAAGCTGTGGTAACTCAAGACGCTCTGAAAGCATCGAAGGAATAACACTCATACGTGCATCAGTTGATTCAGTGCCACATAAAATTAGATCTGGATTAACTCTTTGAATCACTTTAGCCAAAATCAATGATGTAGCAAGTGCGTCAGATCCGGCGAGCGCACCGTCGCTAACAAGCACCGCATCGTCAGCACCCATCGAAAGTCCTTTGCGGAGTGCTTCAGTTGCCCGCTCTGGTCCCATACTAATTAGCGTTACGGAATGTCCAGCTTCTGCTCCACCATTTGCTTCAACAATTTGCAAAGCAGATTCAATTGCGTACTCATCTAAATCATTTAGCACTGCATCAACACCTTCGCGATCTATCAACTTAGTGCTGGCGTTTAATTTTTTCTCAGCCCATGAATCTGGGACTTGTTTTACACAGACAACAATCTTCACGAATTGCTCCTAAACCGGTGGTGATTACGAGGCGAATACCATCCTATGTTACCGGTCGGTAACTAAATCCGCGCGGGTACTCGCGTGTACTAGCCTGTACTTAGGAGTAACCCGAAGGTGGCCGTAAAGTGCAGGGGTGCTCGCCATCATCGCTCCCGGACAAGGCGCCCTAAGCCCAGGATTCTTAAACCCGTGGCTGGAATCGGCCCGAGTCAAAGATCTATTGACCTGGTGGTCAGCTGTTGCCAATTTAGATCTGGTTCACCTAGGCACCAACGCGGATGCTGAAGAGATCCGAGATACTGCTAATGCTCAACCGTTGATCGTGGCCGCTGGATTGATTGGCGCGCTTTCACTCTTCCCACATCCATCAGATGCATTTGGCAAAGTCGGAGTTGTGGCTGGCCACTCTGTTGGCGAATTCACCGCTGCTGCTGGGGCTAGGGCAATAACTGCTGAATCTGCAATTACATTGGTAAGTGAACGCGGATTAGCGATGGCAGCTGCAAGTGCCACAACTCCCACTGGAATGTCAGCGATATTAGGTGGAGACCGATCTCAAGTTTTGGCTGCGATTGCTAACTTTAATTTAACTGCCGCAAATGAAAATGGTGGTGGGCAGATTGTCGCTGCTGGTGAGTTAGCAGCACTTGCTGCGCTCGCCGAAAATCCACCTGAAGGTGCGCGGGTGCGACCGCTCTCAGTTGCTGGCGCCTTTCATACCTCTTATATGCAACCGGCAGTGGCTCGGATGAAATCTCTTTCAACTTCAGTAACTGTTCACGATCCGCGCACCAGAGTAATTTCAAATAGAGATGGCGCAGTTGTTCATAGTGGCCGGAGTTTGCTTGATCGGATGATCGATCAGATTGCTAATCCAGTTCGCTGGGATTTATGTATGGAAACTCTTAACGAGTTAGGCGTAACCGCTGTAATAGAGATGCCACCGGCTGGAACTTTGGTTGGCTTGATTAAACGAGCCCTGCCTAATGTTGAAACACTTGCATTAAAAACTCCAGATGATATTCCAGCCGCACTTGATTTAATTGGCCGGCATGGTTCTGCCAGCGCCATTGATAATCAACCAACATGGCGAATGATCGTTGCTCCGTTTGCCGGCTACTTCACATCCGCGGGAATCGAAGTAGGTACACAACTAGCAGCGGGGGCGGTAATCGGAACTGTCTCAAATAAACGTGAAAGTGCTGAACTTAAAAGCACGCATGCCGGAACTCTGATTGAAATTATTGTTGAGGAAGGCGATCCAGTTGCCCCCGGCCAACCGATTGCGCGATTGCATCCGGAAGGTCAAAATTAATGCCCAAAATATCTGCACCATTAGCAACTCGTCACTCACAAATTTTGGGTGTTGGAGATTACCGACCATCTCGTGTTATCCCTAACTCAGAAATTGTAGATTTAATTGATTCAAGTGATGAATGGATTCGCGAAAGATCTGGAATTGAATCACGACGCTATGCATCTGCCGATGAAAGTGTTGTTGATATGTCTGTTGCGGCTGGCCAAAAAGCTTTGGCTGCTGCCGGAATTACCGCCGATCAATTAAGTGCGGTAATTGTGGCAACAGTTACTTATCCATTTCAGACGCCAAGTGCTGCTACCGATGTAACTTTACGTTTAGGAAATCCAAATGCTGCTGCTTTTGATATTTCAGCAGCCTGCTCCGGATTTTGTTATGGCGTTGGAATGGCGAGCGACATGGTGCGTACCCATAGCGCTGAATATGTTTTACTAATTGGTGTTGAAAAACTTTCTGATTTCACCGATCCAACTGATCGCGGAACTGCATTTATT
>BJFZ01000026.1 GCA_014190175.1 Actinomycetes bacterium
GCCGATGGATACCCATCACCCCCGCACCAACGCGAAGTCGGTACTGGTTACTTTGATGCGATCTCCACGGCACTTAACCCGGACAGCGCGACATTAGCTTATTCAGGGTCAACTGAAAACTCACAATTTCACTAATTATTTAACTAAAATCATAGGGAGAATTAAATGTCACACATTGCTATCAAAGGAACAATGCATCCACGGTTTATCGAAATCCTGACCTCGGACGCACTTGCATTCATCGCAGAATTACATGAACTTTTTGCAGGCACAAGAAGTGACTTGCTTGCTCACAGAATGGTCAATCGCACACACTTTTCAAATGGTCGTCGTCCAATGTTCTTGCAATCTACAAGCCACATCCGTGAGGATGAAAGTTGGTTTGTTGCAGGTCCTGGACCAGGCCTTGAAGATCGCAGAGTAGAGATAACAGGTCCAACCGATCCGAAAATGGCATGTAATGCAATGAATTCAGGTGCCAAGGTGTGGCTTGCAGATTTAGAGGATGCAACAAGCCCAACATGGGAAAACATCATCGGTGGACAGATCTCTTTGTACGACGCCATCCGCAGACAACTGTCATTTGATTCTGGTGACAAAGTTTATTCAATTACCGCTGAAAATCCACCAACTATTGTCATGCGCCCACGTGGATGGCACATGGTAGAAAAGCATTTGTTGCTTGTAGATGAAGAAGATCGCGCGCGACCAACGACTGCAGGGTTAGTGGACTTTGGTCTGTACTTCTACCACAACGCAAAAGAATTAATTGCCCGAGGTGCTGGTCCATACTTTTACTTAGCCAAGATCGAATCACATGCCGAAGCTGCCTTGTGGAACAACATCTTTACCTACGCAGAAGAGCGGTTAGAGATTCCATTTGGAACTATTCGTGCGACTGTTTTGATTGAAACCATTCCAGCAGCCTTTGAAATGGATGAGATTTTGTGGGAGCTACGCGATCATTGTGCGGGTCTTAATGCCGGTCGATGGGATTACATCTTCTCAATTATCAAAAACTTTGCAGGCTCTGGAAGGCAGTTCATAACTCCAGATCGTGCACAGATAACAATGACGGTGCCATTTATGCGGGCATACACCGAACTATTAGTCTCAACCTGTCATAAGAGAAAAGCCCATGCGATTGGGGGAATGAGTGCATTTATTCCTAATCGTCGTGACAAAGAGGTAACAGATCGAGCCCTGGAGGCGGTCAAAACTGACAAAGCTCGCGAAGCTGCCGATGGCTTTGATGGAACGTGGGTAGCTCATCCAGATTTGATTCCAATTGCTCAAGCAGAATTTGATGCTGTTCTTGGTAAGAAACCAAATCAGGTGGATCGCCTTCGTGACGATGTTCATGTAACACCCGACCAGCTGCTTGATATTCAATCTATTGGGGGAGATGTAACCGATGCAGGGCTTCGCACAAATGTTGCTGTTGGACTTCGCTACATCGAATCCTGGCTACGTGGCAACGGCGCTGCAGCAATCGATAACTTGATGGAAGATGTCGCGACAGCCGAAATTAGTCGATCACAGATTTGGCAATGGATTCGCTATGAAGTCGTGACTAGAGAAGGCACCCACGTTACACATAGCCTGGTTGAACAGATTATTTTCGATATTCTTCAGGGTATTGAGAGAAACAGTAATGATCGATTTGATGATGCAGTAACTATCTTTCGACAGATTTGTCTGGATGAAGATCACTTCCCAACCTTCTTGACTCTTTCTGCTTACTCCCAGTTCTTGGTCAGTTCTGGAACTAGTAAGCCGTGATTAATTAAGAGTTAACGGAAGTAAAGTCTTACGCACTACTAATCACGCACACTACCGCATGTAATAAGCCTAGTAAACGCTCAATTATCGAATTGGGCATCCAAATGACTATCCGCGTTAGTACTAGCTCTGGCTTATACGGCGACTCTTCTACTTTTGTTGAATTATGCATATAGTTGAGATTGTGAATTTAATTGCAGCAATCGGAGAAAAACCACTCGTTCGTCTCGGTTCTACCGTTCCAGCGAATTCTGTGGAAGTTTGGGTTAAGTACGTAAGCAACAACTCGACTGGATCTTATAAAGATGGCATGGCGATAGGTATGATCAAGGAGCGATACAGCTGTGTATTTTAAAATCAGGGTGATGAAATTATGATCAAAGTTGCAATTATTGGCACTGGCGTAATGGGTGCTGGGCATGCAAGATTTATCAAAAAGCACGTACCTGATGCCACAGTTATTGGACTTTCTGACATAGATCCAAAAAAGATAGATGAATTATCAGCAGAGCTTGGAACTGTTCTTTTTTCAACCACTGACCCAGCGGAATTAATGAATGACTCCCGGGTTGATGCCATAGTGGTTGCATCTCCAGATTCTTTACATGTACCACATTTAAAGTTGGCAATTGCATCGGGAAAACAAATCTTGTGTGAAAAGCCAATTGCTACAACTCTAGAAGACGCACGAACGATTTCAGATGAGATTCGCAACTACCAAGAACGAGTTGGTAAGAAGATGATTAATTTTGGCTTTATGCGCCGCTTTGATCCTAGCTATCAAGAAGTGCGCCGTCTTATGGCAACCGGAGATTTTGGCCCCCCTACATTCTTTAGAACTGTAACCCGAAATGTTGCATCTACTGGGGCAACCACGAATGGGCTATTTACAAATATTGCAATCCATGACTTTGATATTTATCGATGGCTATTTAAGGATGAATGGGAATCAATTCAAAGTGTCTATCCAAGGCGCTCATCTCTCTCACCAGATGGATTAGCTGATCCGCTAATAATTATCGGCCGCCTTAAAAGCGGTGTAACAATGGTTGGCGATATTGTTGCCTTTAATAATTATGGATTTGATTGTCGAGTTGAAGTTGTCTGTGAAAAAGGTTCAATTCAAATTGGGACTCATGGGGATGTGATTACTCAAGTGAACGGGGTCGGTGGCGCAACCAAAGGTGGGAAGATGGCTAATAATTGGATGGTTCGTTTTGAACCTTCCTATATTGAAGAGTTAAAGGCGTGGATCCAAGAGGTAAAAACTGGAATTGTAAATCCAGATCTTGCAACTGTTGAGGATGCACTGATTGCGAATGAGATGTGTGCACTAGGTATTTCTTCGATTAATCTGCAATTTAAATGATTATGATTTGAGTCACTAGAAAATGGTTGATTTCCACTACCATTTGTGGTTTAGTGCAGCATGATTACTTCTAGGCCCGTGGTCCTCGTAACTGGTAGTGGCGGAGCTTTAGGTTCAGAAATGTCCAAGCAGTTTCTTGCCGATGGATATGATGTGGTTATCTCGGATTTGCGCCAAGATGCAGCTCAAGAAGTTGCTCAAGCGTTAGATCCAACAGGAGAAAGAGTTTTTACGGTTGGAATTGATGTAGGTTCATCTGAGTCAGTAGATCATGGCATTGCCAAGATTATTGAACACTACGGACGGCTAGACGTACTTGTAAATAATGCAGGAAACTTTCGGCAAGGCATGTCAGATAGCTACACGGATGAAGATTGGCGATTCATCACGAATGTACACCTTGATGGCGCTTTTCGTTGTTGTCGTGCTGCATACCCTCATTTGAAGAAATCGCCTTACCCGACAATTATTTCAATCTCCTCAATTACTGGACGTATTGGCCTTCCAGGTCGCCTTGCTTATTCTGTCTCAAAGGCTGGCCTTGAAGCGCTAACTCGAGTACTTGCAGTTGAGTGGGCACAAGATCATATTCGTGTTGTTGCCGTCGCGCCTGGTTTTACGAAAACTCAGAACAAAACAATTGTTAATGGACGTGAAGTTACCCAAGAGGCTTTTGCCCAAGCTGTACCTATGAAGCGTATGGGTGTCCCAGAAGAACAAGCCTCGGTAGTTATTTTCTTAGCCTCCAAGAAAGCCTCCTATATTAATGGTCAAACAATAGTCGTTGATGGTGGGGCGACCATTGATTTAAGAGTATGACACTTTTACACAATTAGTTAAAAGTAATTAATCTACTGATTCGTGTACTTGCTGGTGATTTCAAACTACTTGAGAGGTGTCACGCGACTCATAGATTGTCGGCAGAAGAATTGTTTCTGACTTCTGGCCGGTGAGCATTGAAATCATAAGATTGGCTGCCGTTGAACCAAAATTTTTATAGTCGCGCGATACCGTTGAAATTCGAGGTCGCATAATTTGTAGCCAAGGTAGGTCATCACATGCAATGAAAGATATGTCTTTACCAGGCGTCAGCCCCATTTCAGTAAGACACTCCAAGGCACCCATGGTGACGTCAATTCCACCAGAAATGATTGCGGTCGGCCGATTTTCTTCGGGTAAGTTCATGAGTTTTTTAGTCGCCGCTCTGGCCAATGAAGTTGAAGCGATTCCCGTTATGGGCGTATTTGATTCATTCGATATTGAGCTTTCCTTTAACGCATCTAAAAAGCCCCGACAGCGCTCACGGGTAGGCCTGATCTCAGTTGTTCCTGCAATGAGAGCAATATTTCTGTGACCAAGCTCAATTAGATCTTTTGTGGCCAAATAAACTCCGTTTGCATGGTCAGACAAAACAGTACCTACAGGCAAGTTTGCAAAATCACGATCTAGGATTACAACGAACCCCTTAAATTTGGATATTGCTTTAATTTTTTCTTCAGATTTATCGGTCGAAGTAGCAAGAAAAATAGCATCTACGTGAATCGAAGCTAAGCCTGCAAGTTTACTTAAATCTGAGTCTGAATCAATGTCACTATTCATCACCAGTAACGAGTAACCACTCTTATGGAGTACTTCTTCCATACCTTTCATCATCTCGGTATAAAAAGAGTTAGAGAGATCTCTGACCACCAAACCAATTATTCGAGAAGTGCCAGTACGCAAACTTTTAGCAGCAGGATTTGGCCTAAAATCGAGTTCAGTTACCGCGCCCTGAACGCGTCGAATCATACTTTCACTGGCACTCGGGTGATTGTTGAGTACTCTCGAAACTGATGAGACTGCGACTCCTGCTTTAATAGCAACATCGCGAATGGTTAACTTCGGTTTGGTCATAGAGGTCTAGTCTTCATGTCACGCAGAGTATATCTGACTACTGACGATATCGATTAACCACATCTTCACGCACTTCAATTCCTAAACCTGGTTTGTTAATTGGGGGATAGAGCCATCCATTGGTGTGCTCAATTGGATTTTCGACGAGATCATGCTGCATAGGGTTTACCAGGGGCTTTAGTCCAAATAGTTTGCAAGACGAAGAACTAAAACTCACTGCCAATCCTGCGGCGGTAGCAATGGCTGAGGACCAGGCGTGTGCGTTGCCTTGCCTTTTGTAATATTCGATACGATTGCAAACTTTCTTAAATCCAGTAATGCCTTCAGCTCGGGCTGGATCAATACCAAAAACATCGCATGTACCTGTCTGCAAGATGCGCTCGTACCCATCAATGTTCCACTCTTTTTCACCATAAGCAATAAGAGTCTTCGTCTTTGATCGCAAAGTGGCGTAACCCTCTGCGTCCCAGGCACCGAGAGGTTCTTCAATCCACTCCAAGTTATACTCGTCGAAAGCCTGTACCCGTTTAACAGCTGTGGCCACATCCCACTTAATCGCAATTCCACAGTCAAGCATGATTTTCTTATCCGCGCCTAAGGCTTCTCGCATTGCTTTCATGTACTCCACATCACGATTATGGTTATAACCCAAGTTAGCATTTCCGCGTTTGCCAAGACCAACTTTCATTCCCTGCATTCCGCTGGACAGCCACTCTTGTGCTTCGTCAGCCATCGCTGGGATTGAATCATGGTGGGCGTGGGAATCGGCAATCGCTGGTAGGCGTTCATGAACGGCCCCACCCAGGAGTTCAAGAACGCTCTTGCCTAATGCTTTCCCCTTTATGTCCCAAAGAGCGATGTCGATTGCCGAAATAGCATAAGAAGCGATTCCACCACCGTAGCCATACCACCAAGCCCGATCTTTCATTTGATTCCATAGGGCTTCGGTATTTACAGGGTCGCTACCAATGAGTAGCTCGCCCATTCCCACGATTATTGCGGCAGTAGAGGCGTTTGCCTCTGAAAACTGCGTGATGGCTTCACCCCAACCAACGATTCCCTCATCAGTTGTAATCTTGACAAGGCAGAGGTACCTGATCGCGTTATAGTCATTTGGTTCGGGGTAGGCCACTGGAATGGGCTCAATCTTCACAATTTTCATCTGAATCCCCTAAAATTTGGTAACGATTCGATATCGTAGCAGGATTCACCATTTCGATGCAAGGCCCAATTTTGGTGGAGAATTGATCACCATTTGAGCGCAAATAAAAAAAAAATTAACCACCCCCTACGGGCTATTGACATAGTGTCTGGCTGGTAATTAAATAAGTACAGTTTCCTATGGAAACGATTCGATAACTAGGAGGAGGAAGTGTGAAGAAAAAGACTAATAAGTTGGCCGTACTCGTGGCGATGGCCCTCGTTTCTTTGGGTTTAACCACTACCGGCAGCAGTGTGGCGCAAGGAGCCGGCGTTGTAATTGGTTACAGCGCACCATCGCTCGCTGATGCTGGACAACAAATCATTCTTGCAGGTGTTCAAACTTGGACGAAGAAGCAAGGCTGGGAGTTAGTTGAGAAGAATGCGAATGGCGTTGCAAAGGATCAGGCAACTCAAATTGAAGCACTTGTCGCACAAAAAGTCAGTGCGATTGTGATGGTTCCTGTTGACGCTGCGGCGATTTGCCCAACTGTTGCTAAAGCAGCAGCGGCAGGAATTCCAATCTTCTCAATCGATAGATTGCCAGATGGTTGTGCGGTTGGCGCGACAGTTCAGGCTAACAACTACTTAGCTGGACAAGATTCCGGAAAGGCCATGGTGAAACTTCTTACCAAGAAGTACGGCAAGGCAAAGGGAACCGTTCTAGAAATTCAAGGTGATATGTCAAGCATTACTGCACAAGACCGTGGAAATGGTTTTGATGACGTCATCAAGAAGTATCCAAATATCAAGTTAATCAAGAAGCCAACAAAGTGGTCAGCCGATGAATTCTCAAAGGCAACACGCGACGTTGCATCTACTAAGGCAATTGATGGCATTTACATGCACTCAGATTGCGTAGGCTCAGTTGTAGTTACAGCTGCGCTTAAGCAGATCAACAAGCTTTACAAGCGTGGAAATGCAAAACACATATTCCTTGCAGGAGTAGATGGTTGCAAAGACACTATGAAGGTTTTCCGCGATGGTTATTTTGATGCAACATCAAGCCAGCCACTACCTGATTTCGGTGTCATAAATGTCTTGATTAAGAAAGTACTTGCTGGAGAAGCTATCTCCCTCGGTAAATTCGCAGAGACAGGAGCTTCAGGACCAATTGTTGGAGCTATCGTCAAGGCAGCAGCTGGCCCATTGCTACAGTTGGCGACAATTCCAGTAACACCTGAAAATGTCGACAACCCAGCGTTGTGGGGAAATGCTTAGTCCGTTAGGTTAAATATTCTCTAGAGAGAGAGATCAGAAATAGGGGCGCTCTCTCTCTAGAGAATTAACTCTTTTGATCGTAAAGTTGAGGCAGTCTTTTAGTAATCAAAGTTCGGAAAAGGATTCGTCTTGAAGAATGAAATGTGTTTGGAAGCCACCGGTGCAACCAAGATCTATGGCAAGACAACAGTTTTACAAAACGTATCTATGAATGTTTATAGGGGAGAGATTCATGGACTGGTTGGTCGCAACGGTGCTGGTAAATCCACACTAGTTGGTGGCATCACTGGGCTTGTAACGCTAGACCAAGGCCAAGTATTTCTTGATGGAAGAAAGCTTGAACCAGGTGATCCTGAGTTTGCATTAAATGCCGGCATCGCACTTGTCCCTCAACAAATGAGTTCTTTTCCGACACTTTCTGTAGGGGAAAATCTCCTGGTCGGACGACTTCCAATAGGCAAACGCGGTTTGGTCAATTGGAAGCAAGTGTGGGAGATGGCCGAAGAATCGCTCAAACTAGTTGGCCTTGATGTTAACCCAAGAGTTCCAATGGCAAATCTTGGCGTTGCATCACGTCAGATGGTTGCAATCGCACAAGCTCTTTCACGATCTGCCAAGCTCATCATTCTTGATGAGCCCACTGCAGCCTTGGCGAAACCTGAAATTACTAGACTCTTTAAACTTATCAAGAATTTAGCCGAATCTGGCGTTGCAATTGTTTATATTTCACATCACCTCCAGGAAGTTTTCGAGGTTACGGATAGAGTTACTGTATTGCGAGATGGTCTATCTCGTGGCACTTTTCAAACGTCAGAAATTTCCTCCGATGATTTGATTAGAGAGATGGGCGCAAGCTCTGCATTAGTCAAAAGAGCTCGAAAATCCCAAACTCATCATTCAACTTCGGATTATCACAAAGATAACGTTTTACTTGAAGTCAATGGGTTAAGTAAAAAGAATGCGTTCAGCAAAATCTCATTCGAAATTCACTCTGGTGAAATACTTGGGTTAACAGGGTTAGAGGGATGTGGAAAGCACGAGGTCGTGCAAACTCTCTTTGGGTTGCAACGAGCTTCATCTGGCACCGCTACATATGGCGGTTCGAGCAATAACGCACAACGTCCACGAGAGGCAATTTCTCGCGGAATGGGTTATCTCTCCCAGGATCGGCGCGGTGAAAGCATATTTGAACAATTTGATGTGGCAGATAATCTCACAATGACCGTGCTTGATAGGTTACAAAATAAATGGGGAGTTCAATTTCCCGGTAAAGCCGAAAAAGTAGCTAAGAATGCCATTAGCATGTACAGCATTATCTGCACCGGCCCAGACCAAATCGTTGGCACGCTAAGTGGAGGCAATCAACAAAAAGTTGCTCTCGGTAAAATGCTTGAGTCGGGTCCATCTTTGCTTTTGTTAGAAGAACCAACTCAAGGAGTTGATATTGCAGCGAAAGCAGGTATCACGACTATCGTCGCAGAGGCCTGCGAGCAAGGGGCTGGAGTTCTTTTAGTCTCTGATGAAATCGAAACTCTCTTACAAGTTACAGACCGAGTAATTGTCCTTTTTAAGGGCAGTCAAATTGCTGAATTTAACACCGAGGATTTAGACAGTGAGACACTTATCCGAGCCATCGAAGGAATCGACGCATGAATAAAACAATTTGGATCAACCGATTGGTTGATCATCTTATTTGGATTGTGTTAGCGCTGACAATAGTGGTCGTTGCGCTGACAATTGATGGCTTCTTTCAGTTCATCAATCTTTCTAACGTTCTACTTCATGGCACTGTCCTTGGTCTTTTATCTATTGGTGCTGCAATGGCACTAATCAGTGGAGAGATGGATCTCTCCCTTGGCGTGAATATGGGATTTGTTGGCTACCTAGTTGCATGGATGTCACTGGGCGAGGGAGATGTTGGTAGTGGTTGGAATCTCAATCCGATTCTTGCAGGACTTATTGGTGTGGCTGTTGGAGTTGCAATTGGTTGGGTCAATGGATCACTAGTGACGCGACTTAAAATGAATAGTTTTCTTGTAACCCTTGGGACTCTTATTGTTTTAGGCGGACTTACCTATGTGGTGAATCAAGCCAGAACCTTGAACGGAATTAAACCAACTCTCTTGATTTTAGGAGGGGAGAAATCATTTGGAGTTCCTAACTCTGTCATTCTCACTGCATTTGCCTTTGGAATAGCCATATTCATCTCTCGCTTTACAAGTGGTGGACGTCGTCTTTATGCAGTGGGCAGTAACGCTGTTGCAGCACGTGCTGCAGGCATTGATCCAGGTGCAGTTAAGCGCCGTATGTTTATGGTTGCCGGCGGGATTGCAGGAGTTGCAGGGCTGCTAATAATTGGCGAACTTGGCTCTGCGCCAGCAAATGTTGGGCAAGGAGTGATCTTTGAAGTATTTGCCGCAACAGTTATAGGTGGAGTAAGCCTCACCGGGGGCCGCGGTTCTTACTTCGATGTTTTAGGCGGAGTTCTACTGTTGTCAATAATCGCAAATGCCTTAAACCTCACCTCTATCGACCCCTTCTGGGTCGAACCAATCCGTGGCTTTATCATTTTATTCGCCGTTTTCTTGGACTCGCAGCGTGAAACTTTACGCTTGTGGCTCCTTAAGCATGCAACATTACCCACTCATAGTGAGATTTAAGAAGGTAAATGACTTCCATTAAGAAAGTAAAAACAATGAAAGCACTCATTGTTTCTGCTTCTCATGAGTGGCACATTGCGAATGTTCCTATTCCTGAAATCAGTAAAGATGAAGTGCTCATACGAGTTTCCCATGTTGGACTTTGTGGAACCGATTTGGAAATGTTGAATGGAAGCCACCCTTATTTTCAAACTGGGGATGCCAATTACCCTTTGCGCCTTGGACATGAGTTTAGTGGCACAGTAATTGAATCTGACGACTTGAATTTGCCAGCGGGCACAATGGTTGTAGTTGACCCCGTCGTAGGATGCCAGAATTGTCATGCGTGCAAGCAGCGTTCCACATGGTGCACTAACCGCATTGAGATCGGAGTACGAAACGGCGGACCAGGTGGTCTGGCAGAGTTTATTGCCGTGCCTGTCCGCAATGTCTATAAAATACCGCAAGGTCTATCCTTGCGTGATGCAACTCTTACTGAACCAGCTGTTACTGCGATTGCTGGAATCTCTCGTTCACAAAGAAAGTTCGGTCTGGCAGTTGTTGTCGGTCAAGGGACCATTGGAATCATCGCAGCTCAAATCCTCATAAAAAATGGATGGGAAGTACTTCTTGGAGTATCGGGTGATAGCGGTGCAGCCCGTGTGCAACGCCTGGGCTTTAAATCTTTGAGTCCAGATGAGATGCCATTCATCAATGCCGATCTTGTCATCGAAGCTGCAGGTACAAACCGCGCGATCGAATCCTCATTTAAAGCCGTGCGGGCGGGTGGAGAGGTAGTGCTTCTAGGAGTCCCAGACAAGCCTATTAATAACTTCGATTTCGCGGATGTGGTGATCAGGGATATTTCAATTTACGGTGTTCTTAATGGACCAGGAAAATATAATGAGGCCCTGTCATTGATTGCAGAAAGAGTGATTGATGCGAATAAAATCATAGATCAAGTTGTTGAATTTGCGAATTTCAGTCACGCAATTAGTTTGGCATTGAATCGAGAAAAGCAATTGCCTAAGATTCTTATAAGTATGTGAAGTGAAATCTATGACTTCAGGTGATCAGTTATTAACAAAGTTAAGTCTGCCAG
The DNA here is from genome assembly GCA_014190175.1 of Actinomycetes bacterium. Next base: position 11,207 of record BJFZ01000026.1, read on the forward strand.
TTACTCTGCCTTTCAACTTGGATAGACTTGAATTTCTATTGAATGATTACTTGGCTTGCCTTATTAATGGTGTGGTGCAAAATGAGCGCTCACTTGCACAAGACGGTTCAATTGGATTTGGCGCATATTTGGCAATGCGTGCGAGTAGTAAAGATCGCGATGATGTGACTTGGGCCTTGGGGAGTCATATCGGTGCCGTTGTTTGGTCTACGATTTTTCCGCTTGGGATAAAGAACATTTCTTTACGCAAGAATGTAATTGCAGCTGCCTATAGCGGATATCAGGCAGGGGCTTCATTAAATAATTTCCTTGGACCGTCGCATCGAATGAAATGGCACGTAACCGCCACTGCAGGAGCCGTAGCTTCGGCAAGCGCCGCCTCAGTAATGCTGGGATTGAATTCGCGCCAACACGAAAATTCTTTGCGCTTGGCGCTAACAAATATGTCTGGAAGCGCACTGGCACCGCGCGAGCGAGAAGGAGCAGCGGCATTTAATAGAGCATCGGCAACCACACTTGGGTTAATCTCGGCTATGACTGATGCACCATCTATAAGTAACTTATGGGATGCATCACATGGAATGCTTACTCTGTATTCCGGTACTGGTGGACCTGCCACAATCATCGATGGGGTGAGCGCGACTGGTATTCGACCTTTTGCTACCAATGGTTTTGCGCAGTCGGCAGTCTTGGCAACTTCAGTATTATCTGGGCGCCAGATGGGAAAGTTGCATCTACTAGAAGTTTATGTCCCTCAAAATACTGCTCCATTGCTAGATGGAAGTCGTGGAGGAAGTTGGTGGACACTCAAATGTAGTGTCGCATCTGCATGGGAATCAGCAGACCCTACGAAACTATTTCCATCACCTGAGATTGAAAGTCTCATTTCTATAGTGCCAAGTGATGTACCTATGAACGGTGCCAGAGTGATTGCCCATACTTCAACTGGAAAGGATAGTTTTGAACAGCTCTCACCACCAGGTTTGGCTTTAGAGTTACCCCAAGAGCAAGCTTGGGCAAGAGCCAAATGGAGCGCCATGGCTGGTTCTAAGGCCGATGAAATTTCTCAGATGGCAAATCATTTCGTACGAGGACTTCCTAATGACAAATTATGGAAATTTTTCGATCAAATTCTGAATTCAGCTAGCTAGCTCATTTCGTAGGAAATCTAATGCTTGTATTGCTACCTGCTTTTCGTTTAGACCTGTAAAGACATTTGAAATTTCTACGACAATTGGATCTGAAAAATCTTTAGATTTTAATACTTGAATGCACTTTCCAAGATTCACGTCTCCCGTACCGTAAAGGACGGTGGGCCACCACCCTGTTGGCTCTTCATGGCCAATTATTTTTTGTACATCTTTGGCTTGGACCATGAAAATTCTCTCAATATCAAATTCTTGGAGCAGGACTACTGGATCATCCCCCACCCGAACTGAATTGCCAAGATCTAGACACAATCCTAGACGAGGGTCATCAAAGCTTTCGATGAACTTCATTAGAATTCGCACTGGGAAATCTGCATGATTTTCAATTGAAATACGGATCTTGTATTTGTTAGCTAATTCAAGTATTTCTGTGACAATCGGGCGAAGAAGTCGGAAGCGCTCTTCTGAATCGGTATCAAAGTTCCAGTGGTTACCCAATACAATTCGCATTTGAGTAATTCCTAATCTTTCGGAAAGATGAAGAAAATCGATTGCATTTCCCAAGACTTCTGGTTTTTTCCCTCCATCAAATCCATTGGGATGGCCCCAGGTAAAAATGGCTTCGCGCGAAGGATCCACGCTAATCCATTCCCGTATCTCATCTTCTAAGGCTGGATTTCGGGGGTCGATATAGGCCGTCTGCAGGGAAGCAAGTTGAACTTGATTTGTTGACAGAAAGTTAAAGAAATTTGTAACAGTCCACTGTTCGTCGCTAGGTGCTTCCCACTTCGTTAGCTCTCCAAAAAGGCGGTGAAAACTATAAGAGTCCATGCCGAGCTTCATCGAGAAAGCCATCCGCCATCTACTGGCAAGATTACTCCATGAAGATAATCAGATGCAGATGAGGCTAAGAAGAGTGCAGGTCCAACTAAGTCACTGGGCTCACCCCATCGCCCACTTGTGAGACGTGCAAGCACGCTTTTTGCTCGTTCTGGATCTTGCCAGACATGTTTATTAAGTTTAGTTTTGATATATCCAGGGGCAATTGCATTGACATTAATACCAAATGGAGCCCATTCATTGGAAAGAGCTTTTGTTAATTGACCGACACCACCCTTACTTGCAGCGTAAGCAGATGCATTCAATCCGCCTTGAAAAGTAAGCATGCTTGCAATAGTTATTATTTTTCCACTCTTTCGAGCGATCATCTCGGGAGCAACTGCTTGTGCAATTCGGAAAGTGGCAGTGAGATTTACTTGAATCTGCTCAGTCCACGATTCGAGCGATGTCTCGAGTGCCGGCCCTGGAAATACGTTGCCGTGAGCCAAGATTAAGGTATCTATCGCACCAAGTTGGATGCGCGCATCTTCAACCGCTTTGAGTACGGAGCCGTCTAAATTTAAATCACAGGTTACAAAAGACAGATTCTCCTTAAACTGCGGAAATTGGGCGAGAGTTTCCTGGATCGCGTGCTCAGAGCGGGCCGCCACACATACTTTGGCGCCGGCGTTGAGAAATCCCCCAACAAGTCCAGTACCGATACCACCGGTTCCTCCAGTCATAAAAACTCGCGTACCTTCAACTCGAAACAATTGTGATGATTCCACAGGGTTTACTCCTTTGGTTCGTAGTGGACCGCAGCGGAAGGCTTCCGGCGGGTATATAGGTCTTTATTTATGCTTCTAAATGTGGTGCAGGAATACGAATCGACGGTCGTTGACCATCAAAGCGAATTGGGAGCCCAGGAATTTTTTTAAGGTTTGTCGTGGAATCGGGATAGATTTGCATAATGTCCATTACTTGAGCTTGCGCGTCATGGAGTAAATCTTCAGGTAAAGCCACGCGCTCGGCCGGTATCCCACTACTACTCAAGAGAATTGCCCACTGCGCAGCATTCTTACCCATCAGTGCCTTTTCAATTTCAGTCTTCAAAATTACTGCATTCGCAACCCGATCCGAATTAGTAATAAATCGCGGATCATTAACTAATTCTTTTCGGTTTAGAACCATGCAAAGCTTGGAGAAAATATTGTCGCTACCTACACCCAGACATAACATTCCAGAAGCTGTAGAGAAGAGTCCGTAAGGAGAGAATGCTGGGTGACCAGCTCCTGAGCGGACCGATTCATTTCCTGTAAGTTGATTTGCCGACAAGTGATAACTTACCCAGAAGGCTCCCGTTTCATATAGTGATGTTTCGATAAGGCCTCCCTTACCAGTTCTATTTCTTTGCACAAGTGCTGCAAGTATTCCGATGGCAAGCCACATGCCTCCACCCATATCTAAGACTGAAACACCAGTGCGAACAGGACTTCCATCTGCCTCACCAGTGACATGCATGATTCCTGTTCGTGCTTGCACAGTCGCGTCATAGCCTGGATAAGCGGAGTCAGGCCCATTGCTTCCGTATGAGGAGAGATTTCCGAAAATTAGTCTGGGATGTCTGGCAAGCATTTCCTCTGAATTCAGGTTTAGCGCTTGCAATCTCTCTGGAAGAAAATTTGTTAGAAAAACGTCACAATCATCTAGCATGGAGCCTAACTTCTCTTGCCCTTCCTTGGATTTTAAGTTAATACTTATCGAAGTCTTATTGCGATTAACTACATGGAAGTAGGCTGAGCGATCTCCATCGATGGGGTACATAGCGCGAGCAGGATCTCCGGTGGGTGTTTCAATCTTAATAACTTCGGCACCAAGGTCAGCTAGCACGGCACCGCTAAAAGGACCCGCAATATTCGACGTTGCATCCAATACCTTCAGTCCAGATAAAGGCAAATTTGCCGTTTGTGCTCCATCTAACATCTATATGATTGACCTGTATAGCTCATGGGGTTACTATAATATCGTTTCCATACGATTAGCAATACAAGTTTTGTGGAAGCTAAGAAAGAACCTTACAGAATTAGGGGTCAGCACAATGGAAAAAGCGGTCCCGATGAGATTCAGGCAGGCCATAGTGCAAGCCTTGGCCGATGAAATGCGTTCGGATTCGAGCGTTATTTTACTTGGTGAAGATGTGGCTGAAGCAGAGGGTGTATTCAAAACCTCGGAAGGTCTGCTCACGGAGTTTGGGCCCTTACGGGTTCGTGATACTCCGATTTCTGAAATGGGATTCACTGGCGCTGCCGTTGGTGCGGCAATTATGGGGATGAAGCCAGTTGTTGAAATTATGTTTATGGAGTTTTTAGGAGTTGCACTTGATCAGCTAGTAACAGAGGCCGCTAAAATGCGCTATCTAAGTAATGGCAAATTATCTGTGCCTATGGTCGTGCGTGCTTCGGTTGGATCTGGACTTGGCTTTGGTTGCCAACATTCTCAAACTCTTGAAAACTGGGTAGCTGCAACTCCGGGCTTAAAAGTTGTCTGCCCAAGCGACGCACAAGCAGCATATTCTTTAACGCGCTCGGCAATTCAAGATTCCGATCCAGTGATGATTCTTGAACCTAGAATTCTTTATGCAGAACGAGGTGATGTAGATGCATCGCTAAGAATTTCCATTGGACAGGCCCGAGTTCTGCGTCAGGGAAAAGACATTACGGTTGTCTCACTTGGACAGATGGTGAAGGTGTGTCACGCGGCCATAGAGAAATCTGGTCTTGATGTTGAGCTAATTGACTTAGCAACAATTGTCCCTTGGGATCGTGAAAGTGTAATTGCTTCTGTTGCAAAAACAGGTCGCTTGGTTGTTGTAGAGGAAGCCCCTAAGAGCGGCGGCTGGGGATCAGAAATTATCGCTAGTACTACTTCAACTCTTTTTGCTCAACTTAAGGGTGCGCCATTTCGGATTACAACCCCTGACGTACCAGTTCCTTATAGTGGAGTGCTGGAAGCTCGATTTATTCCAACTGCGGATGATATTGCACGTCAACTAAACGAAGCCATGAAATCTGGCACCACTCCTAAATCTTGGTGGGAATTGGAGGGGTTGCAATAATGTTACTCGAACTTTTGCGACGAAAAGCCGTGCAAGATGATGCCGTAGCACAATATGAGCGCATGATCGAAATTAGAGAATTTGAAGGCCAAATCAATGCTCTTTTTGCGGCTGGATCAATTCGAGGAACCACACATCTTTGTCTAGGACAAGAAGCACTGGCAGTTGGATTGGCGAGTGTGTTACGCCCGACAGATATTGTTTCTGCAACTTACCGCGGACATGGAATTGCACTAGCACTTGGACTCAGTCCGGAAGCTGTACTAGGTGAAATTATGGGAAAGGCAAATGGTTGTTGTGGGGGGGTTGGAGGCTCCATGCATTTGAGCAATATGGCACTTGGACTACTTCCAACTTCTGCGATTATTGGCGGAGGTATGCCCATTGCTGCTGGCGCCGCTCTGTCGTTCCAAACCAAGGGAACAGATGACGTTGCAGTTGCAGTATTTGGAGATGGTGCAACCAATATTGGCGCCTTCCATGAGACCTTGAACCTGGCAGCAATATGGAATCTTCCTGTAGTTTTTATCTGTGACAATAATATCTATGCGGAATATTCACGAATCACTGTTACTACTCCGATTGAAGATTTACATTTGCGTGCAGATAGCTACGGTATGCCGCACTTCTCACTTGATGGCATGGATATTGGCTTAGTTCAAAAAGGCATTGCCGAAGCCGTGAATCGTGCTCGTGGCGGTGGCGGTCCTACGCTAATCGAAGCAAAAACCTATCGCTTTTCTGGTCACTCACGCGCAGACTTAGCGCTTTACCGCCCAGAGGGTGAACTCGATAGTTGGCAAAAGCGTGATCCAATCAAAGTGACAGAAGAAGCTCTAGTAGCAAGTGGCAGACTAAATCCCCAGAAAATTGATGAGATTAAATCTCAGATGAAGAAAATTATTGAAGATGTTGTAGCTGTCTGTCAGGCTGCCCCAGAGCCAGACCTCGCTTCCATGTTCCAAAACATTTTCACGCCGAAAGATGATTTAGTTTCATGAAAATGTCGATCAAAATGCCACGTGTAGGTGACACCGTTGATGAGGTCTACTTAATTATGTGGAAAGTGGCGGTAGGAGACGTAATTTCTGTAGGTTCAATGATTATGGAGGTCGAAACAGACAAGGCGACAGTTGAAGTTCCATCGCCAGTTGCTGGCACGGTTATGGAACTTTTATACAGAGAAGGCGACGAGATTAAAACTGGAACAGCCATCGTCATCTGCGAAAGTAACTAGAATAAAGGAGAAGTCATGAGCAAAATCGAAAAAATAGAGACCATTCCAATAAGGGTTCCTCTTAAGCACCTTTATAAAGGGTCATATTACAAGATGCGTAACCGCTGTACGATTATCACCCGCATCACCACTTCAGATGGCATTGTTGGTCAAAGTTACAACGCTGATACCGATGAAGAGCAAAATGAAGTTCTATCGATTATTCATGATGAAATTGCACCGCTTGTCACTGGAATGGATGCTCGCCAAATTGAAAAAATTTGGCATGCCATGCTTCCGGTTACCCTAGATCAATTAAGAGACCGTGCAATTCCTATGCAAGCAATTGCCTGTGTCGACAGTGCGCTTTGGGACGCATTTGGTAAATATACGAATCAGCCATTATGGCGTTTATGGGGCGGATTCCGAGATCGCATTCCTATGATTGGAATCGGCGGTTACTACGGATCCAGTGAAGCAGACCTTGAGCGGGAACTTGGTTTCTTTAAAGATGAAATTGGCATGGTGGGAATGAAGTTTAAGATTGGCGCGAAGCCACCTGAGGAAGATGCGGCTCGTCTTCGTTTAGCCCGGTCTATCGTTGGAGAGGACTTCGTCTTTGTAGTTGATGCAAACCAGGGGTACACGGTGAGTGAGGCGCTTCATTTCCTTTCTCTTATAGAAGGTGAGATACCTCTGCGTTGGTTTGAAGAGCCCACTCGTTGGCACGCAGATTGGCGCGGATTACGTGATATTCGCTTTCGTGGAAACGTCAATGTAGCTGCGGGTCAAAGTGAAATATCTAGAGTTGGAATGCGTGAAATTATGGTTAATGGAGCAATTGATGTCTCTAACTACGATGCATCATGGGGTGGTGGTCCGACTGAATGGCGTCGAATTGCTGCTCTTGCCGCATCATTTGATATTCAGCTTGGTCACCATGAGGAGGCGCAGGTTGCATCCCACTTACTTGCCTCTGTTCCACATGGTACCTATGTCGAGTCGTTCTCTCCAACACGGGATCCTATCTTTTGGGAGATGCTCGCCAATCGTCAGCCGTTAGTCGATGGAGAATTCGTCTTACCTGATGCCCCTGGTTTTGGTTGGGAGCTCGACGAAGATTTTATTGCACAA
>BJFZ01000027.1 GCA_014190175.1 Actinomycetes bacterium
GGCTCTTCATACCAAAGAAAGTCTGCCTCATCTAATGCATGGCCAAGATAGACAGCATCCATCAAATCAAAGCCGGCTGAACCGTCATACATAAGTGCGATATCAGGACCAACATGTGCGCGAAGCTTTAATGACAACTCAGCATCTTTTTTAGCATCACCAAAAGCATGCAACTTAATTGCTTTGTAGCCACGGTCGATACATTGTGATGCGATATCAAGAAACTCTGGAATTGATGAGTAAGTAGCTGTTGACGCATAAGCCGGAATTGACTCACGATACCCACCGAGCAATTTGTAAACGGGAAGATTCGCAGCCTTTGCAGCGATATCCCAAAGAGCCACGTCAATTACGTGCGCCATGTTCGGTGCAAATCTCTCAATACGATCTAACTCCCAAACCCGCTCCCAAAGATGCTCACGCATCAGTGGGTCTTGGCCAATCATTTCCGCACGGAAACGACGATCAACATAATCTTTCAAAATCACACCACGTGCTGCGGCGGCAAAGCCTGTGATGCCAGCATCAGTTTCAATTACTAACCAACCGATTGTGTTTTTACCTTCAGAAAAAACTCCACCTCTCCAAGTAAATCGTGGTTCTACTTTTTCAATCAAAACCACATCAATGGCTGTAATTTTCACATTGCCTCCTAGATAGAAAAATTCATTTTCTTGGTCGAACCAGAATTAACTCGTTCAAATAGTTCTATCCAATCTAGATACGCCCGATCAACCGAGAAGGCCGGCATCTTCAGCACGTCCATATACATTTGCCAGCATTTTCATGGGTTTATTAGTTGGCGCATGAGCCTCAAGATACTTTTCATCAAATTCGATTCCAGCACCGGGAGTTTTGTTAAGAACAATGCATCCGTCCTCAATCTCCATTGGATTGATTAATGCAGCCTCTCGTCCCATTTCAAAAACCTCCATCATTACATGGTGCTTCCATGAAGATGAAAGGTGCGCGATGCTATTTCCGACATCAGGACCGGTTACAACAGGACGGTCGAAAGCAGCAGCCATATCCGCCACAATTCCCGCGCCAGTAAAACCCGAGACGTGCGAAGCGATTTGGATGACATCCCCCGCTCCATGTTGAAATAGCGGCACAAACTGCGCAGGGTCGGTGAAGTTCTCACCAGTGGCGACGGGAGCACGCACGCCCTCAGAGACGCGCCGAAGTCCTTCGACATCGCCCCGAGCAACTGGTTCTTCAACCCAGAGAAAATCGAAATGTTTTTCTAACAGCGAGACTCTTTGGATCGCCTGCTTCGGTGACCACCATTCATTTGCGTCAATAATCAATTGTGCACGACCACCATTGGAACTGAGAGCTTCAATCATCACGCGAAGGCGGCGCTCATCGTCATCGGCGTTACGTCCTACTTTAAGCTTCCCGGCAGTGACGCCTTTCGCTGCAAGTCCCGCGTAGAACTTGTACACATCTTCATCGCTAAGTGGAAAGTCCAACCCACTTGCGTAAGCGCGTACTGGCTTTCCATTTCCGCCGAGCTCTTTCCAGAGCGGAACTTCGTGGAGTTTTGCACGCAAGTCCCACAGCGCGCGGTCGATCGCAGAGATGCCGGCTGCCATAGGACCGTGAAGACCATTTTTGAACGCTCGTGCTGTCATCCGATTCCAACTGCTACGTACAGAGCGAGGATCCGTTCCGATGACAAGATCTGCGAGACCAGGAATTGTGTCCGCCGCGCTGCCTACTCCAACACAGCAACCGGTGACTCCCTCATCTGTACGAACAAATACAGCAAGTTCCATTCCTTCGCTGGCTCCATCGGGAAGATTGACGTCCCCGATCAATCGATTTAATTTGTACGAATATGGTGTAAATGAAATCTCTGTAACTATCACTTAAACCACCTCCACGTTAACCTTTGCTTAACAATAATATGAATACCACTCGTAATTGTGGTGCAGATGGGTAATTTGTCAAGAGAAGCGGAGATATCTACGCTTCAAAATAGTTAACAAGAAAATAGCAATGAAAGTGAAACAGCCTTTCTCTACCCAAGAAGTAAACCAATGAGCATAAGTTTTCGTACTGGATAAATTAACTTTGCCATAGAGAATTCCAGGATCGTACTTTGGCAAAATATTAATAATTTTGCCAGTTGGATCAATCAATGCGGTATTTCCAACGGTTGAAACAACAACAATGTTACGGCCAGATTCAACTGCCCGCGCCCGAGTGATTTGCAATTGTTGATCGTTTTCCGCAGATTCTCCAAATGTTGCATTATTGGTTTGCGCAACTATCAAATTTGAGTTCTCAATACTGCTTCTAAGTAATCGATCGTCAAGAATCTCAAAACAGATTACTGGCAAAATTTTTGCTACTCCTACTTGAAAAATCTTTGCCTGACCTCCTGCTTGAAAATCCGTAACATTTTTAGCGAGTGGTGAAACAAATTCAGCGATAGAGCGCAATGGCATGACTTCACCAAATGGAGCCAAGTGACGCTTTATGTAAATATTAGCTGGACCAGATTTCGGTTCCCAAAGAATGGATAGATTTGTTGGCCGCGACGCACTATTACCGACACCACCAACAATTAAAGGCTTATCAAGAAAACTTACTAAATAAGTGATTTGACTTTTTGCTGTAGTTAAAGGATCAACATCCGAAGCATTTTCTGGCCAGATGAAAAGATCTGGTTCAAAATCTGCCGGGCGATTAAGTTGAGTTTTCCAATTTCTGGTTAATTCAAGATGGTTGTTCAACACTGCAGTTCTTTGCGAATTGAAATCTAAACCTAGATCAGGAACCGAACCTTGAACCGCAGCAACTTTTAACAAATCATTAGCCTCAATGGAATGGTTAGGAATCAAAATATTTGCAAAGACAATTAGTAACAATGGTGCGAACTGAAATTTCATTTTAAGAAAAGCTAAATAAATCAATACCCCTAGGAATACCACTGCGAATGAAGCCAGTGGAACTCCGCCAATCGAAAGGATTTGAGAGAAGGGAGTATCCACAGCGATAAATCCAGCTCTCCCCCATCCAAACCCTCCAAATGGGTAATTAACGCGGACCCATTCCAATATCACCCAAAATGCTGGCAATAATAAAAGTAATTTCCAACCTCTTTGATTTGCAAACCACGTGAAAGGTGCGATCAGTAATGCTTCTCCTATAGCCAAAATAAGCCAAGGCCAGATTCCGACATATGTGCTGGACCAATGCAGCAAGGGCAATGTGAAACCCAATGAAAAAATAAAGCCATCAACTGTTCTAGCCTTAAAAGATTTTTTATGTGTTCGCTTGATTATCAGTGCTAAAGCGATTGGAAAGAAAATCCAAATATCAACTGGTGAAAATGCTAATTGGGCAATAAATCCATAAATAAATGCAAACATGATTAAAGCTCTAGGGCGCTTAGCAAACGTTTAACCGAAGATTCAATTCCGTAATTCTTAGCAAGGATTTCCAGTGCTTTTGAATTAGGTATCTTTTTTGGCAAATCAAAAGGTCCTTTAGGTAGTCGAAGATTGTCTACGCAATTTACTACCACCTCTGCCTTTAACAGGTAATCTGCGCTGTCGATAATCTTCTTTTGCAAAGATCCACTTAAATTCGGATCTAATTTTTTCGCCGCAGAAATAACCTCTTTAATACTTGCAAATTGATTTGCAATTGTCGCTGCGCCTTTTGGACCAATTCCACGCGCACCTGGCAAACCATCGGAAGGGTCACCACGGAAAGTCGCGAATAAGGCGTAACGATCCCCCGGAATTTCATATTTGCTTTTAATCCATTTTAAATCGACCAACTCATGCTGCGAGATACCCTTAGCGATATAGGCAACTTTCACTTTTCTCTTGTCGTCGACGAGTTGGAAAAGGTCGCGATCACCTGTGACAATAAATGTTGGCCCAGGTTCGCGCACAGATAAAGTGGCAATTACATCATCAGCTTCATAATCATCAATTCCAATTAACGGGATACCGATCAAATCTAAAACTTCCATGATTACTGGTACTTGCGCTTCCAGAATTTCTAACTCTTCAGCCGCTTCACTCAAAGAACCATCATCAGACTCTTCTTCAATTCGATTAGATTTGTACTCAGGGATCAAATCTGTCCGCCAAGATGGGCGCCAATCACCATCTAAGCAAGCAACGATTCGATCAGGTTGATAAGTGAGCGCCATCCTGGCAACCGAATCTAAATAGCCTCTAATTGCGTTGACTGGTTGACCTGATGGGGAGACCATTGATTGAGGTAGGCCATAGAAAGCTCGATACCAGAGCGAAGCGCTATCCAAAAGTAAAAGTGTCATGCGACTTGGTTGGAGTATGCGATAACTCCACGCTTTAGTAACTTTGTCGCCTCGCTAGCGGCGAATGATAAAGGGTTTGAGAGGGCAGATATTTGAGTCAATAAATCGAGAAGTTGTTTCATCTGTCTCACAAAATCACCGGCTGTTAAATCAGTATTTTCTAATACTTCACTCAACGTTGCACCACTAGCCCAGCGATAAGTCGCCCAAGTTAATCCTGTATCAAGTTGTCGCATTGTGTCTAATCTATTTTTCGATTCAAGAGCATGTATCGCAAACCAGATCCGCTCCATCGCCTTGGTTGCTTCTAAAATTGCCCCTTTAGGGGTTTTCATCTTAGCTTCATCATCATTACGGGCTTGAAAAATAACCGCCGAAAGTACTGATGCCAATTCTGCAGGGGTTAATTCATTCCAAATTTTTTGACGGATTGATTCAGAGACCAATAAGTCAAACTCTGAATAAATATTTGCAAGCATCTTCCCTTCTGGCGCAATAACATCACCATTAATATAATCCAATTCACCAAGAACTGAACAAATTTGATCAAAAGTTCTAGGAATAACATGTGTTCGATTTTCTACTCTTTTTTGTAAATCGATGATCTCGCGCTCTAAGCGATCAGAACGTTCCGAGATCCGAGCATGCTCTTCACGATCATTACAAGCATGACATGGATGGGCTCTCATCGATGTTCTCAATTCAATTAAAACCGAATCTTCTTCCTCGACAGTGGCATTACGTTTGACACCACTTTGACGAAAAAGATCTAACCACTGAGATTTATCCTTTGCGTTTTTGTGACTTAACCCTCCGGGAATCTTTAATTGGCCAACAACGTTGACGCCGTATTGACAATCATTTGGACTTAAACGATGCACCCGCTTATCGAGAGTCATAACTAGTGGTCTGGCATATTCATGACCACGTTCTATAACTAATGCAATACCGTTTCGACGTCCACCTCCGATCGCCAAAATAGCACCCCTATTAACTCCACCTAATGTTTCGATCACTTGAGGAAGGGAGGCCTTGGTGTTCCGATCTTTCTTTTCGTACTCCTTGATCTGTCGTCTGATCGCCGCATAGGAAGTGAAATTGCCCAAGTGGCAATCAATCTCCATATTAATCTCGCGAATAGCATTCTCATTTTTAGAAATCTGCCGAGAAATGCCTACAACAGATCTATCTGCTTGGAATTGCGCAAAGGAGGAAGCCAATAATTCTCGCGCTGTATTTTTACCGGAAGTGGAAAGTAGATTTACGGCCATGTTGTAGGTCGGATAAAAAGAAGATCGCAATGGGTAAGTTCTAGTAGTAGCTAATCCAGCCAAACTCGGGATATCAACCTCTGGGCTCCAAACGATCACTGCATTACCTTCGATATCGATGCCACGTCTTCCGGCTCGACCAGTTAGCTGAGTGAACTCCCCAGGAGAAATTTCAACGTGAGCTTCGCCATTCCATTTAGTTAATTTTTCAAGTACTACGGTTTTTGCAGGCATATTAATTCCTAGAGCCAAAGTCTCGGTAGCGAAAACGACTCGGATATAGCCAGCTTGGAAGAGTTCTTCAGTTAACTCCTTAAATGGTGGAATTAATCCGGCATGGTGTGACGCAATCCCACGCTCGAGCGCTTTGGACCACTCGCCAAAATTTAACGCACTTAAATCTTCAGGAGCGATCACATTAGCTAACGCTTCTATTCTTAACCGGATTATTGACTTTTCTTCGCTAGAAGTTAAATCTAGTTTTGAACAAGATTTAACCGCTGCATCACAAGCAGCACGACTAAAAATAAAAAATATGGCCGGAAGCATATTGCGGTCGGCTAATTTATTGACTACCTCACTTCTAGGAAATTGCCGATACTCATTTCGCATATCTCTATTGCGATAAACTTTCTGATAATTTTGTGAAATCCGTACGAGATCTTTATTTGGCGAAGTACCCTCAGCTAAAAGTGGGAAAAAATCATTTCCTTGTAAAACGTACTGATGTAATGGAACCGGCCGAGTCTCACTCAAAATTATTCTAATTTCTCCTCTAACGGTGGTTAGCCATTCACCAAACTCTTCGACGTTGGATACCGTTGCTGAAAGTGAGATGACTGGAATTTCTTGCGGTAGATGAATCAGAATCTCTTCCCAAACCGCTCCCCTGAATTTATCTCCCAGAAAGTGGACTTCATCAAGAACAACAAAGCCTAAATTATCTAAATTATTTGATCCTGCATAAATCATATTTCTGAGTACTTCTGTTGTCATAACAACGATTGGAGCTTCTCCATTGACAGAAATATCTCCAGTTAAGAGCCCAACATGATCTGATCCATAGCGTTCAACAAACTCTGAATATTTTTGATTAGATAAAGCCTTAATTGGCGTAGTGTAAAAAACTTTCTTGCCTCGCTCATAAGCTAAAAATGTTGCAAATTCACCAACTACAGTCTTGCCAGCTCCCGTGGGGGCAGCTACCAATACTCCGAAACCATCTTCAAGTGCGTGGCAAGCCTCAACCTGAAAATCATCAGGGGTGAATGAAAGATTGGAAATAAATCTTTGAAACTCTGGGTGAGAAACCCGATTTTTACTTGCCGCAAAACGAGCTGAAGGTGAACTCTCCATTAGCGTAAAACCTTCAATCGGTTGTGAGAAATAGATACATCTAGTGGTAACTCACCAATCCGTTCACCATCTGCATAAGCGACAGCGTTTGCATTGATCTGAATCGATCGACCTTGCAAAATAGAAACTGCAGGATGGGTGATATGTAAACCTTTAAAGACCGATGGAAATATTCGGATAAATTCCAATTTGGGTACTGGCGCCAAGATCATGACATCAAGTAATCCGTCTTGAAGATCTGCTGCCGGACAAACTTTCATTCCCCCACCATATGACAGACCATTAGCAATCGCTATCAACATTGCTTGCGTTTGTATTTTTTTCCCATCGATAACTATTTCGTATCTTCTAGGTTCGAATCTTGGTAGTTCTAGAAGCATCGCAATGTTATATTTCATTTTACCAGTCGGCCATTTCAATTTATTTGCTCGCTCATTTACGACAGAATCAAATCCAGTAGAGCAGATGGCAGCAAAGTACTCATCACCTATTTTTCCCAGATCTATATATTCTGCACTAGCAGCACTGATGTTTTTAATGTTTCTAATGGGATCATCGAGCGGCAAGCCAAGAGCACGAGCAAAATCATTTCCAGTGCCAGCCGGGATTAATCCGATGGCGTTATCTTTGATATTGTTTATTGCGGCATGGACCATGCCATCGCCACCAATTATTATTATCTTTGCTTCAGGATTTTCAATTAGGCTTTGAGTTAGCGATATTAGAGATTGCTTGAGCGTGTTAGTAGAGATCGAGAGATACTCAACATGGTTTTTATTCAAATAAGTTTCGATAATGGAAAGTATTTTCGCGCCTTTCCCACGACCTGAACTGGGATTGGCAAAAAGAATCAACACTTACTCTTCCTCAGATTGACTTTTTTTCCGATTACGTCTGCGATCATTTAATAACGAAATTCCACCAGCCATAAAATATAAGCCACATAAAGGAGTCGCTAAAGCAAGCATCGTGATTGGATCTCCCGTTGGAGTGAATGCAGCAGTAAAAAGAAAAATTCCAAAAACACTTGCTCTCCATGGCTTAAGAATTGCTTTTCCAGTTAGAGCACCAGCTATATTTAAAGCAACCAAAAAAACCGGTAATTCAAATGCTAAACCGAAAATCAACATAATTCGTACGACAAAATCAAGGTAATCGTCGAATTTGATTAAGTTGTCTAAAGAGGCAGGAGTAAACCCCAGTAATACCTTGATAGCAACTGGCAAAATATAATAACCAAGAGTGACTCCTGTAGCAAAAAATGGTGTCGCAGCGACGATAAATAAAATAGACCATTTCTTTTCTTTTTTATGTAAACCTGGCGCCACGAAAGCCCATAGTTGGTACAACCAAAATGGTGCAGAAAGTATCACTCCTACGAGTAGAGCAATCTTTATTTGCAGATTCAGGGGGCCTAAGACGCCGGAAATGTACAGCGTGTTGCAATCAGCAATTTTATTTTCTACGCCACACACGGGTTTTGATAAAGTCTTGATCAACGTTCCGTACGCAAACCAGCCGCCGATTGAACCCAAGAATATTCCAGCCGCAGCCAAAACTACACGTTTGCGAAACTCCTGCAAATGAGAAATTATCGACATGCGATCGGTAGCCAAAACTATCTCGCTTTCACTTAGGTGCGAGTGATATTTAGAAAGTACAGAGTTACTTAAGCCCCACTATTTTTCTTGTCTCCATCAGTATCATCTTCTTTGGGCTTATCAGCATTTAATTCTTTAACTTCATTTTTAAAAATTTTCATTGATTTACCGAGTGCACGAGCGGAGTCTGGTAAGCGTTTTGCGCCAAATAGCAAAACAAGAACTATTACGAGGATTAATATGTGGCTAGGTTCTCTGAGAAACATAGATCCTCCTGGATCGATTAAAAGGCTATAGCCGCTATCCTAAAGTATAGGTTCAAGATGGGTAATTTGCGAGTGAAGCCGCTGCCCTATTGGCCACCTCTTGCCTCAAAACCGTGTCGGACGGGATTTTCATCTCTCCTGATAACGCCAAAACAGCCCTAATTGCCCACTCGTGGTTGTGCAACTTCACATTACCAATAAATCCTTCATCAGATTGATTACGGATCAAATTTCGGATACCCCATTCTTCCGCGAACCACAAAGCTTTTTCGTTTAATTCCAATTCAATGAAGTTTTCAAGATTCTTTGATAACTTAGAAGGTGTGTCGAATTTTGTGACCTTAGTATGAGTTGCCCTGATTCCGCGGATACGTTCAATCTTGAATTGGCGAAAGTCATTTGCTGAGTAACACCAAGCATATAGATACCGCCCACCTGAAGAATCTGCAAGATATTCAAGCGGAGCAACATCTCGTGTGGTCAATTTATCAGAAGTTGGAGAGTAGTAATCAATTGATATCTGAAGATTAGCTGCAATTGCTTTATCAATCAAAAGTAAATCAGGTTGTGATGATAATTTTGAAATATCGATACTCACTTTAGGGTCAGCGCGCTCTGAAATCTTTACTAATTTATTAATGAGATTCAAAATGCTTTCCTTGGTTTGAGTATCAACACTTAGTAAAAGTGAATTCAACGCAACGATCAAGGCCGAACTTTCTTCGTAAGTTAATTTTCTAGGTTTTGCTATCGTGCCTGCATTGGCAATTGAAATATATCCCCCATCAAATTGCACATCAATAAGTTCTAGGTGGCTATAACCTGGCAATCCACAAACCCAAATCAGATTTAAGTCAGCGATTAACTCTCGTTCACTCACCCCGAAAATCTCACAGGCTTCTCTGATTTCAATTCCTTGATGAGATGATAGAAATGGAACCATTTTTAGAATGCGCGCAAATCGAGTTTCATTTTTTGGTGTCATGAACTGTGCTCGCTTAGAACTTTTTCAAGACCGTTGACAACAGCCTTAACAAGAATCTCTGGCTTGATGACTTTGACATCTGGCCCGCACCATAAAATATTATAAACCAGCAAATCAAAATCGATATTATTTAATTGAATCAAATCCCACTCGATATCGCCAGAATCCAAATTTTTAACATCGCCTAACTTTCGGATCGCCGCGCCTGATCCTGGTTTAATAAAGATTTCTGCTCTCTCAATAAGATGTTCGGTTATATCTTTTATATAATCAGAAACTTTATATTCGGATGAAATTACAAATGCCTTTTCGGGCGAACAGATCTTTGGCAAGGATTGAAATCTACTCAATCTGAATATTTTAAAATCCCCCGAGGAATTTTCTTTTGCTACTAAGTACCAATGCCCTCTTCTAGAGACCAAAGAGTGAGGTGCAACGTTACGTTCAATAACCACCCCATCAGTGCCTTTGTATTGAAATGTGATCATCTCTTTATGATTAATAGAACTCCATAGCGAATAAAATATCGGCTCTGAGGTTTGAATGATTGGCATAGAAGCCAAAGGTTCTAAGGGCACGTAATCAGCATTTGTGCTTTGAATCTTGAAAATAGCATCTTGGGCTAAGTTCTCTAAAGCCGCCCCTCTCCAGATATTTGCAGCCACTGATAGCCAATAGATTTCTGAAGAATCAAAATCTGTTTCTGGCATTTCAAAAGACTTTTTTGCTATTCGATAACCAACTTCATCATCAAAATACTTATCTTTAGCCTCTACCAAAATCTCAATATTTAATTCTCGTAAATCATCTTTATCTCGTTCAAACATCCGCTCCATGGCTTCTGGAGTCCCGGAATATCCCGCTACATTTGTGAAAATTTCATCCTTACTTAGGGGGCGTCGGGTCTCAAGCAAAGCCATGGTCAAATTCACCAAACGTTCAGCTTTATCTTTTCTGACCAGGCTCATGTCAAGTATGTTAGCGAGTCACTCAAAAATATGTAGAATACGGATATGACTATTAGCATTTACTCTAAATCCCCATTGGCAATAGCGACATTTCTCATCAGTGGCATCCTTTTTGCTGGTTGCTCGACAACCGGAACAACTGAAGATCAAGCCGCACCTGCAGAATCTGCCTCTGCTAGTACTCCTGCGCCGAGTGAATCAGCTACACCAGTTGCTAACGGTCCTTGCAAGCCAAGTACAGCAACTGGCTCAACCCCCAAAGATGTAGGTGCTCCAAATGATGTTCTGCCTGCAAAAAGTTACACCTTTACATTGCAAACAAACTGTGGAGAAATTGTCATTGAAGCAGATGGAGTCAAGGCTCCAATCACTGTTTCCACATTGGCATTTTTAGCTAAAGGTAAATATTTCGATGGAACCATCTGTCATCGATTAACAACCCAAGGTTTATTTGTGTTGCAATGCGGCGACCCAACTGGCACTGGTGGTGGTGGACCGAACTTCACTTTCAAGGATGAGAATTTACCTGCCCAAGCAGATAACAATTATCCAGCTGGATCAGTTGCAATGGCCAACTCCGGTCCAAATACAAATGGAAGTCAATTCTTTTTGGTTTACGACAATACAACTTTGGGGCCTAATTACACCCTCTGGGGAAAGATCACTCAAGGTTTAGATATTGTTAAATCAATTGCTGCATACGGCACTGCTGATGGAGGTGGCGACGGAGCACCTAAATCAACTGTCGAAATTATCAACGCAACTGTTAAGTAATTAGTCAAGGCTTACTTTTAGTAATTACTCTTGATCTAGTAAATCTTCCTCACCTGGCTTGGAAGGTCTCCTTCTTTTTCGCATAGCGGCTACTCCATCGGCAACTCTTCTGCTTCTTACTAAGAAGCCGGTATGACTAATCATGCGGTGTTCTGGACGAACCGATAAAGATTCAACATGCCACGGCCGATGCAAACTTTCCCAAGATTCAGGTTCAGTAAATAGCAGGTTAGCTCGCAGCGCCTCTACCAATCTCGACAATTGCGTTGTTGTAGTTACATAACCAATAAACACTCCACCAGATCGCAAAATTTGGGAGGTAATTTCTACGCAATCCCAAGGAGCCAACATATCTAGTACAACGCGATCAAACTTTTCTTCGATTATTGCATCTTGAAAAGAGTTGATCTGCAACTCCCAACCAGGATGTGCGGAGCCAAAAAATAAAGAGATATTTTTAGCGGCAATCTCTCCAAAATCTGCACGTCGTTCAATACTTAAAACTCGACCAGTTGACCCAACCGCCCTTAATAATGAAATTGTTAATGCTCCGCTACCAACTCCGGCTTCGAGTACCCGATCGCCAGAATGGATGTCACCATAAGCAATTATCTCGGCGGCATCTTTAGGGTAAACAATTGTCGCGCCTCGTGGCATAGAGAGTACGAAATCTTCCAATAACGGCCTCTGATAAAAATATGGTGCTCCTAAAGTAGAGAGCAAAATCGAACCTTCGCTAGAACCAATAATTTGGTCATGTGAAATATGGCCTTTGTGTCCTTGCCAGGTGGCTCCGGGAGTTAAAGTGATCGTATGCAATTTTCCTTTGGCATCGGTCAATTGAATCCGTTCGCCCGCTCGCAATGGGCCACTTCTGCTACTTTCAACAAATCCATTTTCACTCATTTGCCCATTCTAGACTTATCGGGGAGATAGCGATTAGTACACCTTCTAGACGCAATACGCTCTCGCCAAGCCGCGCAAATGACTACATGAACTGTCCTTTACTTTATCGCTTCAGGGTTATCGATAAATTATCTGAGCCTCCAAGTGCTGACGCATTAAAAGGAACTTTGGTGCACTCTGTTCTGGAACATTTATTTGGATTAGTTCGGTTAGAAAGAACCTCTGAGCGAGCACATGATTTGTTACAACCAACTTGGGATGAGTTGAAAGGTAAAACTTCTGGCGTTGAGGAGATGTTTCAGGATGTGGATTTAGATCAATGGCTGATTAGTGCACACTCATTATTAGATCGTTATTTTGAGCTTGAAGACCCAATGTCCTTTGATCCAACGGAGTTAGAGAAATTTGTAGAGTATCAAATGGAAGATGGTCCCATGATTCATGGCTATATAGATCGACTTGATATTGCTCCTACTGGAGAAATTAGAATCGTCGATTACAAGACCGGAAAATCACCCAAAGCTGCGTATGAAGAGAAATCACTTTTTCAAATGCGTTTCTACGCTCTCATCCTTTGGCGAACACTTGGAAAGATTCCAAAAAGATTGCAACTTCTTTATTTAGGCGATAAAAATAGATTGATCAGTGAGCCAACTGAAGCGGAGTTGGTGAAAACTGAAGGCAAGATTTTATCCATCTGGTCAGATATTCAACTTTCATATGAAACTGGTCTCTGGAAACCTAAAAAAAGTAAATTGTGCGATTGGTGCGCGCACCAATCAATTTGTCCAGAATTTGGTGGAACTCCCCCACCTCTGCCGGAATAAATTAGCGGTTAAATTGCTTTATTAATTCTGCAACTGTTAAATTCTCTAAACTTTTTAGAATTATTCTGCGTGGGGCTGGTTCTATCGGAACTAAATGTGGAACCGCCACAACATATGCTCCGGCTGCTGTTGCAGAAACGACCCCCGTGGCTGAATCTTCAAGCACGATAGATTCACTTATATCCACGGCAATTTTTTCAGCAGCCAAAAGGTATGGATCTGGAAAAGGTTTACTTCTGGATACCTCTGAAGCAGATATCGAAAATTGGTAGTAATTCTTACTTAGCCCGTTTAATACCGCATCAACTATCGGACGGGGACTGGCCGAAACTAATGCAAGTGGTATTTCAAGTGCGGATATCTCGGTTAGTAAATTTTCAACCCCTGGCATAAAGCTCACACCTGAAGAACAACGTTGGGCCATTCTGCGGACCATTTCAGCAGAAAACCATTCCGCCAGATCAGGACGACCGCTTTTTTCGCCTAAATAGATCCCAAATTTGGACATGGGACCACCCAAACAATGAGCTTGATCTGCCAAAGACCAATCTGCGCCGTACTCATTTGCTAATTCAACCTCTGTCTTTAACCATAAAGGCTCGGTATCAACTGAAAGCCCATCCATATCAAAGAAAAATGCTTGTGGAAAAATCACGTCGCGTTGAAATATTTCGCTTCAGGATGATGAACAATTATCGCTGAAGTTGATTGT
This sequence comes from Actinomycetes bacterium, assembly GCA_014190175.1. The sequence goes on from BJFZ01000027.1 coordinate 13,973, forward strand.
TCCGGATGTAGTTGGAACTCCTCAGACAGTTCAACTCCAATTCTTTCTGGCTCTAGTAATTTACAGAGTTGTACTTGTTGTTCTATATCTGGACAGGCCGGGTATCCAAAAGAGTAGCGTGAACCTCGGTAACCTTGGTCTAAAAGATCTGCCAGATCAGCACTATCTTCTTTAGCGAAACCTATTTCAGATCTAATTCGTGCGTGCCAATATTCAGCGAGACTTTCGGTGAGTTGAACCGATAAGCCATGCAACTCTAAATACTCTCTAAATGATCCGGCGGCAAATAATTTGGCTGTTGCTTTGCTAATCGCTTCACCCATTGTCACAACATGGAAAGAGACAACATCAATCTTGCCACTTTCTTTGGATGCAAAAAAATCTGCCAAACATAAACGTCGATCTCTTCTCTGCCGTGGAAAAGAGAAACGCGTTCTTTCAGTTTTCTGATCCTCTTCTAAAATAATTAAATCATTACCTTCGCTATAGCAAGGGAAGTATCCATAAACAACAGCGGCTTCTAACCAAGCGTTAGTTTGAACTTCATTTAACAAATTCCGCAGACGCGGGCGTCCCTCAGATTCGACCATTGCCTCATACTCACCTCTTGCACTTTTCAAACCCCATTGGCCAACAAATAAGGCTCGCTCGTCCAGCATTCCCGCATAATCTGCAAGTGGAACTCCTTTAACAACCCGTGACCCCCAAAAAGGTGGCTTAGGGATTTCGTTACTTATTGAAAGATCACTTCTTAAGGTATCTACAACGCTTTCCGCTGCAGACGTAACCTTGGTGCGACGCTTTTTCAACTCCGGCAACTCCGCGCCTACAACTCCACGCTTGATCCCCATTAACGTGTCCATTAGCCGTAAGCCTTCAAAAGCATCTCTGGCATATCTAACAGTTCCGGGGAATTGATCAGCAAGATCTTGTTCAACATAGGACCTCGTTAAAGCAGCACCGCCCAAAATAATTGGCCATTTCTGATCCAGCTTTCTCGCCGTGATCTCTTCCAAATTCTCTTTCATTATTACGGTAGATTTCACTAGCAATCCACTTAACCCAATTACATCCACATTTTCATTATTGGCTGCGTCAAGAATTGCGTTGATTGGTTGTTTAATGCCGATATTTACAACTTCATATCCATTATTAGACAAGATGATGTCTACCAGATTTTTTCCAATATCGTGTACATCACCTTTTACGGTGGCAAGTAAAATTCTGCCACGACCTTCATCATCAGTTTTTTCCATTTTTGGCTCTAAAAATGCCACTGCCAATTTCATAACTTCCGCGGAAGAGAGCACAAAGGGCAGTTGCATCTCCCCTTTACCAAATAATTCTCCTACAGTTTTCATTCCTTCAAGCAGATGGTCGTTGATTATTGCTAAGGGTTTAATTCCTTCTGCCATTGCTAAATCTAAATCAGCCTCTAGACCCGCCCGTTCACCATCAATAATTCGTCTTTGCAATCTCTCTTTTAAAGGCAGAAGTAATAACTCTTCGGCCCTACTTGCCCGCCCCGAAGCCGCTTCTACTCCTTCAAAAAGATCTAGAAATCTTGTAAGTGGATCATATGTAACAAGATCATTTTCATATTTCCGGCGATCATAAATTAAATCAAGGGCAACTTCTTTTACCTCATCGGAAATTCGGGCGAATGGGGTAATTTTTGAAGGATGGACTATCGCTGAAGTTAAACCTGCGTTTACAGCTTCATGTAGAAACACTGAATTTAGCACAATACGTGCTGCTGGGTTAAGACCAAAAGAAATGTTACTTACACCTAAAGTTGTTTGTACTCCCGGATAAATTCGGCGAATCTCACGTATCGCATTAATAGTTTCCAAGCCATCACGACGAGTTTCTTCCTGACCTGTTGCTACCGGAAAAGTTAGTGCATCAATAATGATGTCTTCTACTCTCATCCCCCATTTATTTTTTAAATCTTCGATCAGACGCTTTGCGATCGCAACCTTCAAATCTGCTGTTCTGGCTTGCCCTTCTTCATCTATCGTCAAAGCGATCACGGCACAACCATGCTCTTTCACTAACTCCATCATCTTGGTAAAACGCGAGTCGGCTCCGTCGCCATCTTCATAATTAACGGAGTTGATGACCGCCCGACCACCTAGTCTTTCTAAACCAGCTTTTATTACTCTAGGTTCAGTGGAATCAAGCACGATTGGTAAGGTCGAGGAAGTTGCTAATTTTTCTGCTAAAAGACTCATGTCGATAGCACCATCACGCCCGACGTAATCAACGCAAAGATCCAACATGTGCGCACCATCTCTGATTTGGTCGCGTGCAATTTCTAGGCATTCTTCCCAATTCTCCGACAACATCGCTTCTTTAAATGCCCGAGATCCATTTGCATTGGTTTTTTCACCTATTGCTAAATAAGTTTTGTCTTGGCGTAATGGCACCTGCTGGTACAAGGAAGCAACTGAGGCTTCCACTGGGATTACTCGCACCATTGGTTTCTCTAGATTCGCAATCGCGACAACCTCTTTGAGATGTTCAGGAGTGGTTCCGCAACATCCGCCAATAAAATTTAATCCGTAATCTTTAATAAATACTTTGAGCGCGTGGGCCAAATCAATCGGAGAAAGTGGGTAATGAGCGCCGTTAGCACCTAACACTGGCAACCCAGCATTGGGCATACAAGTCAGTGAGATCTTTGCTTGCTGAGATAACTGACGAAGATGTTCACTCATCTCCGTAGGACCAGTCGCACAGTTAAGGCCGATTGAATCAATACCTAGTGGTTCTAGCGCAGTTAGTGCAGCGCCAATCTCACTTCCGAGCAACATAGTTCCAGTTGCTTCAACGGTAACCTGCGCCATTAAGTAAATATCTTTACCTGCATTTTCGATAGCTGCTTTAGATCCATTAACTGCTGCCTTTGCTTGTAAAAGATCTTGCGCAGTTTCGATTAACAATCCATCACAACCGCCATCGATTAATCCTTTAGCGGCAACCTCATAAGCATTTCTTAAATATTCATAAGTTGTATGACCCAGAGTTGGCAACTTAGTACCTGGACCTATTGAACCAAGCACATAACGCGGATGTTCGTTAGTAGAAAAATTATCTGCGCATTCACGCGCAATTTTTGCCCCCGCTAGCGCTAACTCATATATTCGATCTTGTGCTTCGTATTCAGCTAAATTTGCCCAGTTCGCACCAAAGGTATTAGTTTCGATCGCATCGACACCTACTTCAAGGTATGCATTGTGCACTGCAGCAACCATGTCCGGGCGAGTGACATTTAAGATCTCATTGCACCCTTCCAAACCTTGGAAATCCTCCATGGTCGGGTTTTGGGCTTGCAACATGGTGCCCATTGCACCATCAGCCACTAATACCCTGTTCACAAGGCTTTGGCGCAGGCTCATCATTGAGCCCAGAGTACCGGTTAACCCTTCTGCTCTAGTGTTAGGTCATG
>BJFZ01000028.1 GCA_014190175.1 Actinomycetes bacterium
GGCACTCTTTACGGAGGGAGTTGCTTATGTACAAGCAGGTGCTGGAATTGTGGCTGATTCAATTCCCGATAGTGAAGATAATGTGTGCTTAAATAAGGCTGCGGCAGTTTTGGGCGCTATTGCTGCTGCTAAGAATTTAGTTAAATAATTGAATAAATTGAAAGCCATCCGATTGTTATTCAAGGGTTTTTTCAGATTTCTGCGTAAAAGTGGTTCAAAAAAGCTTCCGGCTAAATACGAGCGCTCCGTTCAAGACCCTTGGCGCGCTTTGGATAAAGGAGTGGATCCAACCCTCTAGAATTGAGCCAAGTGAGTGGGCAACAAGTGAGCAATAACGAGTTAGCAGGAGGAGCCAAATGGATAACAATCATGGTCATACCGTCGCTGCTTGGGTGACAACTATTTTGGCTATCGTCGGCTCAACTGTGGCTAGCGTAGCTTTTGTTACTGCAAATGTAAGTTCGGTAATTAGTGGAATTATTGTGACCATGGCAGCCCCGTTTGTCGGTCTAGTTCTTCGTCAACTGGGATATGGTCAGAAAGCTAAACGGTAAAATTTTGAACGTACTAGACCAAGTAATCGAAGGTGTGCGAGAAGATTTAGCAGAACGCAAAAAGTTAGTTGAATTGAATGAATTGATTGCAACAATATCTGAGGTCAATCCAGTTATTGATGTACTTCCATCACTTCAAAGTTCTAAGTTGTCTGTGATCGCTGAAGTTAAACGATCATCTCCAAGCAAAGGCGCACTTGCGCAAATATCAGATCCGGCGGCTCTAGCTCTTAGCTATCAAACAGGAGGAGCTACTGCGGTGAGCGTCTTGACTGAAAGCCGCAAATTCGGTGGCTCACTTGCAGATTTAGCAGCCGTTAGATCAGCAGTCAATATTCCAATTTTACGCAAAGATTTTACAGTTGATGAATATCAAATATTTGAAGCAAGGGCTTATGGTGCCGATATTATTTTGTTGATTGTTGCAGCATTATCTGATCTGCAACTAAGTGAATTCTTCGCAATTTCAAAATCACTTGGGATGCAAGTGTTAGTAGAAACTCATACTCTTGAAGAAGTAGAACGAGCCCTATTACTTGACCCAGAAATCATTGGGGTGAACGCTCGTGATTTAACTACTTTAAAAATAAATCAAAATGCATTTAATGAGTTGGCCATAGCAATACCTGCTGGAACGGTAAAAGTAGCCGAATCAGGAATTGCTTCTCTAGCTGATGTAATTTCGTATCGGAATAGCGGCGCCGAGGCGATCTTGGTGGGCGAAGCCCTTGTGAAAGATGGAGACCCAGCCCAGATGATCCAGAATTTTATAAATCGCGCCGATACCCCGGATATCTCTAAGGTATAGCCATGAGTGCTAAAACTGATTTAACTGGGGGCAAGCCCGACGTCTCAGTAGGCCATTTTGGCGAATATGGTGGTCGGTTTGTACCTGAAGCATTGGTGGCAGCGCTGGATGAGCTTGCGCAGATGCATGCCCAAACCCAAACTGATCCAACATTTATTGCTGAACTAGATGAGTTGCACCGTACTTATTCGGGAAGGCCAAGCATTATCACTGAAGCAAAAAGATTCGCTTGCTATGCCGGCGGGGCAAGAATTATTTTAAAAAGAGAAGATTTAAATCACACCGGTTCACACAAAATAAATAATGTTTTGGGGCAGGCTCTTTTAACTAAACGAATGGGTAAGAGTCGCGTAATCGCCGAAACTGGTGCGGGGCAGCACGGAGTTGCAACTGCAACAGCGGCCGCACTCATGGGTCTTGATTGCGTTGTTTACATGGGCGAAGAAGACACCAAACGCCAATCCTTAAATGTTGCCCGGATGAAATTGCTAGGAGCAGAAGTAGTCCCTGTTACTTCAGGTTCGCGCACGCTAAAGGATGCGATAAATGAGGCGATGCGGGATTGGGTAACGAATGTTGCAGATACTCATTACATTTTAGGAACAGTTGCTGGACCACATCCGTTTCCAACAATGGTTCGCGATTTCCACCGAATAATTGGTGATGAAGCTAGGGCTCAAGTAATTGAATTAACTGGAAAACTTCCAGATGCCGTACTTGCTTGTGTTGGCGGCGGCTCAAATGCAATTGGGATTTTCTATCCATTCATTCAAGATACTTCGGTTCGATTAATTGGACTTGAAGCGGGTGGTGATGGAATTGAAACCGGACGTCATGCGAGTGCGATTAGCGGTGGCAGACCTGGCGTATTACATGGCGCACGTTCTTACATGCTTCAAGATAAAGATGGACAAACCCGTGAATCTCATTCAATTTCAGCCGGCCTTGATTATCCCGGTGTGGGTCCAGAACATGCCTACCTTCATGACATTGGGAGAGCGGAGTATCGCCCAATTACCGATAAAGAAGCGATGGAAGCGTTCTCGCTTCTTTCTCGAACTGAGGGAATCATTCCAGCGATTGAAACCGCACATGCTTTAGCAGGTGCCATGAAAGTTGGTAATGAGTTAGGCCCAAATGCGACCCTATTAATAAATTTAAGTGGACGTGGTGATAAGGATGTTGAGACTGCAGCTAATTATTTTGCAGATTTGAAATCGTAATGAGCCATTTAGCAGAGAGACTTGCGCAGTTAAAAAGTGAAAACAGAGCGGCATTTATTGCATACCTTCCAGCGGGATTTCCGACAGTGGAAAAAAGTAAAGCGGCAATAGAGGTTTTGGTAAAAAATGGCGCCGACATAATAGAAATTGGATTTCCTTATAGTGATCCGATTATGGATGGGCCAATTATCCAAGAGGCAGCAGATATCGCTCTGGCAAATGGTGCGGGCGCAAATGAAGTGCTAGAGATTTTAGAGTTCACCACCCATCTAAATGTTCCAGCAGTTGTGATGACTTACTGGAATCCGATCGAGCAATATGGGATTTCCAAATTTGCAGATGCTATTAAATCTGCAAATGGTTCTGGTGTGATTACACCAGATCTTTCTCTCGAAGAAGCCAAACCTTGGATTAACGAAAGTAATCGAGCCGGAATCAATAATATTTTTGTTGCAGCACCGAGTTCTGTGCCTGAACGCCTAAACCAAGTTGCATCGGCCTGTTCTGGCTTTGTCTATGCAGCAAGTTTAATGGGAGTAACTGGGACCAGAACGAGTGTTTCATCATCGGCAAAAGAATTAGTCGCGCGGATTCGCGAAACTGTGAAAACTCCGGTTTGTGTGGGTCTGGGGGTTTCCACGCCAGAACAAGCAAAAGAAGTTGCAACTTATGCAGATGGGGTAATTGTTGGATCTGCCTTGATTAAAGTCTTACTTGAACAATCAGATTTTGAAACAGGCTTAAAAGAATTAGCAAGGTTGACTAAAAGTTTGGCTGATGGAATAAGGCAAGCGCGATGAATCTAGTAACGCTTTTTACGCCAGCTCGTTTTAATTGGCTTGGATTATTGGCTCGTTTGACTCTTGGTGGTGTCTTATTTATCGCCGGCGCATTAAAAGTTACCACCCCCTATAAAGCCGCTGCTGCAATGCGGGCATACGAGCTCTTGCCGATCAGTGTTGCAAATATATTTGGATACGCACTGCCGTGGTTCGAAGTAGGTTTAGGGGCTTTATTAATTCTAGGAGTTGCAACTCGCATCTCAGCAATTTTTGCAGGATCTCTGATGATTATATTTATATTGGCGATCTCTTCAGCGTGGGCTCGTGGATTGTCTATTGATTGCGGATGTTTTGGCGGCGGTGGACAGGTCGCTCCGGGGGAAACTAAGTATTTGCAAGAAATATTGCGCGACTTCGGACTAGCCCTTTTAGCGGTTTATTTATATTGGCGGCCACATACCAAGTGGGCTTTAGAGCCGGGGTCAAGGTAGGATTTGGGAATGGTCAATAACAAAGACAAATCTCCAGGTGATCCGATTACCAGATGGCTAGTAATTGGAATGGTTGCGTTAGTTGTTGTCGTAGGAGCAGGCATTTCTATCTTTAATAATACGAGCAAGAAAACGGTAGTACTCCCAAGTGCCGCTTCAGTAAAAGATGGCTATGGAATTGTTTTTAATGGCGACTTAACACCTGTAATTGATGTCTGGGAAGATTTCCAATGTCCAAGTTGCAAAGTCTTTGAGACCACAAATGGAGCAGCACTAAAAGCACTTGCAGTCGAAAAGAAAGCAAAGGTGGTATTCCATCCGCTTTCATTTTTAGGTCCCGAATCAGTTTATGCGGCAAATGGAGCAGCATGTGCTGCAGACCAAGGAAAATTCCTTGAGTACCACGGATTTATGTATGCAAATCAAGATAAAGAAAATTCTGGCGACTGGAACAATGAAGGTGTTATTGCAACTGCTGCAGCAGCAGGTGTAACAGGTGCTGAGTTTGAAACTTGTGTAAATAAAGGCAAGTACGCTGATTGGGTCGGAAATGTTGGTAGCGAAGGATCAAAGCAAAATGTTAATTCAACGCCGACAGTTTTCATAAATGGAAAAGAAATTGATCGTGCAAGTGGTGCTTATTACTCAGCTCCAGAATTTATGAAGTTATTAGTTGCAGCTGGCATCAAGTAAAAAATCACGTGAGTAATTGGGCCGCGATTCCTTCTCCCACGTTATCTGAATTAAATATTGGTCCGTTAACTTTACATTTTTATGCACTTTGTATAATTGCCGGAATAGTTATTGCAGTTCGAGTTGGCGATAAGAGGTTTGTAAGTCGTGGTGGAGATCTCGGTGATGTGGCAACAATTGCCTTCTGGTCAGTCCCGGCTGGAATCATTGGTGGGCGGATTTATCATGTGATTACATCTTGGGGCAGTTTTTCCTCACCATTGGATGCAATTGCAATTTGGCGAGGTGGATTAGGAATTTGGGGCGCAATTTCAATTGGCACAGTTGGAGCTTGGTTTGGATATAAATTTCTTTTAAAGAGTAAGCCACAACTACCAACTTTTGGAGTATTTCTTGATGCCCTTGCTCCTGGAGTATTGCTTGCCCAAGCCATTGGGAGATGGGGCAATTGGTTTAATATAGAACTTTTTGGAAAACCATTAGTTGCGCCTTGGGCTTTGCAAGTGCCATTAGCTAGTAGACCAAATGGATATGAATCTTTTCCAACATTTCACCCAACATTTTTGTACGAATCTATTTGGTGTGTGGTTGTAGCCATACTTTTGATCAAGGCTGACAAAGCCGGATTTTTTACAGGAGCAAAATCCGGCACTTTATTTATCGCCTACATCGCTTTATACACTTTAGGGCGAGGTCTAATCGAAGTATTGCGGATTGATACCAGTTCCCAAATTTTAGGAATGCGGTTGAATTTCTGGACCTCACTTGTAATTTTTATAGGCTCGGCCGCATGGTTTGTAGTGCGAAAAGCAGGGCAAAAGAGATAACCTACTCTCGTGCCACTTAAAGATGTTTACATTAGAAATTTAGAGCACCGTACTCACCGTTCTGGATGGTTGCGAGCTGCGGTTTTAGGGGTAAATGACGGGCTAGTTTCCACTGCAAGTTTGATGATTGGTGTTGCCGCTGCGCAAGCCAGCACAAATGCAATCGTGACTGCAGGATTTGCCGGTATTGCAGCTGGTGCCATGTCCATGGCTGCGGGCGAATATGTTTCGGTTAGTTCGCAAACAGATATTGAAGATGCCGATCGCAAAATCGAGGCTGGTCACTTAGCTGTAGATCCAGAAGGTGAACTAGAAGAGTTAGCCGAAATTTATGTTGCGCGGGGATTACCAAAAGAGCTAGCGTTGCAAGTTGCTAAAGAGATGCATGATCATGATGCGCTAGCCGCACATTTGCGAGACGAGCTCGGTCAACATCACAAAACCAGGGCTCGACCAACTCAAGCAGCGGTTGCTTCAGCGGCAGCATTCACATTAGGTGGATTAATTCCAATGCTAGGAATGTTTGCTCCAACTCCAAATGGACGCACAACTACCATTGTGGCAATCACTTTGATTGGGTTGGTAATCGCTGGAATCACCGGGGCAAAGATTGCCGGAACTGGGGCTTTGCGTCCGACCGCACGTATTTTGCTTGGGGGATCACTAGCAATGCTGGTAACCGCTGGGATCGGTCAGTTAGTTCATATAACTATCTTGTAAGGCTTGTCAGGCTTGTCAGGCTTGTCAGGCTTATAAGATTCTGGAAATCGCACGCTAGAGATATTCCGGCTATAATTTCCTTCTCGGGCCAGCGCTGTCCCGCTTCGGAAGCAATTACTTAACAAGCTAGAAGGACAGGCGCAAATTCAATGGCAAGCATGAAAAGCAAATTCTCTAATTTCCCACCAGCATCTGGGTTGTACAACCCAGAAAATGAGCGGGATTCTTGCGGCGTTGCAATGGTGGCCACCCTTACTGGGAAAGCCAGTCATGAAATTGTGGCGCAAGGGTTAACAGCATTACGTAACTTAGAGCATCGTGGTGCATCTGGTGCTGAAACGGATAGCGGCGATGGTGCTGGAATTCTAATTAAAATTCCGGATGTATTTTTGCGTGCCGTAACTGATTTTGATTTACCAAAAGTTGGATCATATGCGGCTGGAATTGCATTTTTAGCATCTGATGTCCCGATGGCACGGATTGAGGCGATTGCAAAAGAAGAGGGTTTAAAAATTCTTGGGTGGCGCGATGTCCCAGTAAACTCTTCAATTCTTGGCAAAACGGCAAAATCTGTAATGCCAATTTTCAAGCAACTCTTCGTCTCAGGTTTAAAAAATGAAAGTGAATTAGTTCTTGAACGCTTAGCATTTGCACTTCGCAAAAGGGCAGAACATGAGCTTGCTGTTTATTTTCCATCCCTATCTTCTCGGACCCTTGTCTATAAAGGAATGCTTACCACTGGGCAGTTAGAAGAGTTTTTTCCAGATTTGTCAGATGAGCGGTTGCACTCACCACTTGCGTTAGTGCACTCACGCTTTTCAACAAATACGTTCCCTTCATGGCCACTTGCGCACCCTTACCGTTACATCGCACATAACGGTGAAATCAATACAGTCAAAGGAAATCGAAATTGGATGAAGGCACGCGAAAGCTTGCTAGAAAGTGATCTCATTCCTGGTGATTTAAAACGGTTATTCCCGATTGTTGCCGAAGGTGGATCTGACTCTGCTTCATTTGATGAAGTACTCGAACTCTTATATCTAGGTGGTCGTTCGTTGCCACATGCAATGTTGATGATGATTCCTGAAGCGTGGGAAAATAACACAACTATTTCGCAACTAAGACGGGATTTCTATTCATTCCACTCGACATTAATAGAGCCATGGGATGGACCTGCCTGCGTGACTTTTACTGATGGAAATCAAATTGGCGCTGTTTTAGATCGTAATGGGTTACGCCCATCTCGATATTGGGTGACAAAAGATGGATTAGTTGTATTAGCAAGTGAGGTTGGAGTATTAGATTTTAAACCAGAAGATGTTGTACGTAAAGGCAGATTGCAACCTGGTCGTATGTTTCTTGTTGATATCGAACAAGGCCGAATTGTTGAAGATGAAGAGATTAAGGATGGCCTGGCAAACGCTGCTCCGTATGGAGAATGGTTACAAGCTGGGATGGTGCGATTAGAAGATTTACCAGCACGTGAACATATTATTTATCCACATTCATCCGTAGTTAGAAGGCAACGTGCATTCGGTTATACCGAAGAAGAGTTGCGGATAATTTTGGCGCCAATGGCAAAATCTGGACTTGAACCACTTGGATCAATGGGCTCTGATACCCCAATAGCTGTTTTGTCGAAACGGCCAAGATTGCTTTTTGATTATTTTGCCCAAATTTTTGCTCAAGTAACTAACCCACCACTTGATGCTATCCGTGAAGAATTAGTTACCAGTTTAGGCGCTTCACTTGGACCTGAGCAAAATCTATTAGATCCAACAGCGGCTTCTTGTCGCCAGATTCAACTGCCATTTCCGGTTATAGATAATGATGAGTTGGCAAAAATTATTCACGTAAATGCTGATGGAAACCAAGCAGGATTCGCCTCTCATATCGTGCGTGGATTATTTCAAGTTTCAGAGGGTGGCGAAGGGTTGCGTGCCCGAATTGAAGAGATCAGACGTGAAGTTAGTGATGCAATAAAAGATGGTGCACACATCATTGTGCTCTCAGATCGCGATGGAGATTCTGAGAATGCACCTATCCCTTCGTTGCTTTTAACCTCAGCGATTCACCATCATTTAATTCGTGAAAAATCACGAACCCAAGTTGGATTAGTAATTGAAGCTGGGGATGTACGCGAAGTCCATCATGTCGCACTTTTAATTGGCTATGGAGCAGCAGCTGTTAATCCATACCTTGCAATGGAAAGCGTTGAAGATCTGGTAAATCAAGGCGTAATTACCGGAGTCACTCCAGAAAAAGCTGTACGCAATTTAATCAAGGCCCTCGGCAAGGGAGTCTTGAAAGTTATGTCAAAGATGGGAATCTCAACAATTGCCTCATATACCGGAGCTCAAGTTTTTGAAGCAGTCGGTTTATCGCATGAATTAGTCGATGAGTATTTCTCTGGAACCACTTCTCGTCTTGGTGGAATAGATCTTGAAACTGTCGCTGATGAAGCTATTGCTCGCCATCACATTGCCTATCCTCCAGGCGGTGAAATTCCTGGAGCTAAAAAACTTTTGACTGGCGGTGAGTATCAATGGAGAAGAGATGGAGAACCGCATCTTTTCGATCCAGAAACCGTGTTCTTATTGCAACATTCTACGAAAAATAAACAGTATGAACTTTTTAAGAAATATACAACAAAAGTCGATGTTCGCACCAAAGATTTGATGACTTTGCGTGGATTGTTCGCCTTTAGAAGTGGAATTCGCCCGGCAATTTCTATTGAAGAGGTTGAACCAATCTCTGCAATCGTAAAAAGATTTTCAACGGGCGCCATGTCTTACGGATCCATCTCTCAAGAGGCGCATGAAACTTTAGCCATCGCGATGAATAGATTAGGCGGAAAATCCAATACCGGCGAAGGTGGGGAAGACCCAGAGCGCTACCTGAAGATCGCAAATGGAGATTCAAAAAGATCAGCGATTAAACAGGTCGCCAGTGGACGCTTTGGTGTTACTAGCGAATATTTAGTAAATGCAGATGATATTCAGATCAAGATGGCACAAGGGGCTAAACCTGGTGAGGGAGGCCAATTACCCGGACAAAAAATTTATCCATGGATTGCTAAAACTAGATACTCAACTCCTGGAGTTGGACTGATTTCACCTCCTCCTCACCATGACATTTACTCAATTGAAGATTTAGCTCAATTGATTCACGACTTAAAAAATGCGAATGACAAGGCGCGAATCCATGTCAAGCTAGTTGCCGAAGTCGGCGTTGGAACAGTGGCCGCAGGTGTTAGCAAAGCGCATGCGGACGTAGTTTTAATCTCTGGCCATGATGGCGGCACTGGTGCATCTCCGCTAACTTCGTTGAAGCACGCTGGCGCTCCGTGGGAGTTAGGACTTGCTGAAACCCAACAAACATTGATGTTAAATGGTTTGCGCGATCGAATTGTGGTTCAGGCAGATGGACAACTTAAAACTGGTCGCGATGTCGTGATTGCCGCATTGCTTGGTGCTGAAGAGTATGGCTTTGCGACTGCTCCGCTAGTTGTTTCAGGGTGCGTAATGATGCGGGTTTGCCATTTAGATACCTGTCCTGTTGGAGTGGCAACCCAAAATCCAAAATTGCGTGAAAAATTCACTGGTAAGCCAGAGTTTGTAGAAACCTTCTTTGAATATATAGCCGAAGAAGTTCGCGAAATTTTGGCATCCTTAGGTTTTAGAACGCTGAAAGAAGCAATTGGCCAAGTTGAAGCACTTGAAACCAAAGCTGCTGTAGATCATTGGAAGGCAAGTGGATTAGACCTTTCACCATTGCTTGCTGATGTGCCAGCAGGTCCAAGGATAAGTTCAATTCCGCAAGATCATGGTTTGGATAAAGCACTGGATAAAGAGTTAATTAAATTAGCAGCCCCAGCGCTTGAAAATTCTACACCGGTGCGAATCGAAATGGCGGTTAGAAACGTTAATCGCACAGTTGGCACAATGCTCGGCTCTGAAATTACCCGACGTTATGGTGGCGCAGGATTGCCAGATGGAACTATTGATATCTCACTCCATGGTTCAGCCGGACAATCACTTGGGGCGTTTATTCCAAAAGGTTTATCAATCCGACTTTACGGTGATGCAAATGATTATGTTGGCAAGGGATTATCTGGCGGCAAAATTGTTGTTCGTCCAGATGAGAAAGCAACTTTTGCTGCAAATGAGAATGTAATCGCTGGAAACGTAATTGGATACGGAGCCACATTCGGCGAAATTTTCATTAGCGGAGTTGTTGGTGAAAGATTCTGCGTTCGCAACTCTGGTGCCACTGCTGTTGTTGAAGGCGTTGGAGATCACGCATGCGAGTACATGACCGGTGGATCTGTTGTAATTTTAGGAAAAACTGGTCGAAATATTGCTGCTGGTATGTCTGGTGGACGGGCATTTATTTTGGATTTGAATCCAGCTTTGGTTAATGGCGAGATGGTGGATGTGCTTGTGATGCCTGAGGCACAAAAAGAATTAGTGCATAAAATTATTTCAAATCACTTTGTCGAAACTGGCTCATTGGTTGCCAAAGAGTTATTGAATGATTGGAAATCTGGAAGTGATCGCATCTCTATGGTAATGCCAAGAGATTACGCTCGTGTGCTCGCCGCCATGGATCGTGCGGAAGCTGAAGGATTGCCACGCGAAACTTATGTAATGGAGGCAACTCATGGCTAATCCAACTGGTTTCATGAAAACCGAGCGGGAAACACCAACTAGACGTCCAGTTGATGTGCGAATTCGAGATTGGAAAGAGGTTTACGAAGAGCAACCTTTTGAAGATTTGCAAAAACAAGCTGGCCGTTGCATGGATTGCGGCATTCCATTTTGTCACCAAGGTTGCCCGCTCGGAAATCTAATTCCGGAGTGGAATGATTTGATTTGGCGTGGGGAAAAAGAAGAAGCGATTGAGCGCTTACATGCAACAAATAACTTCCCCGAATTTACCGGAAGGTTATGTCCGGCACCTTGCGAGACTGCTTGCGTAGTAGCAATCAACTCGGAGGCAGTCACTATCAAACAGGTAGAACTTAGAACTATCGAGGAAGCCTTTGGTAGCGGAACAGTTAAACCACAGATCCCAGATCGCCTCACCGGCAAAACGGTTGCGGTCGTTGGATCAGGCCCTGCAGGGTTGGCAGCGGCACAGCAATTAACTCGCGCTGGCCATACCGTCGCAGTTTATGAGCGAGCCGAGAAGATCGGCGGCTTGCTACGGTACGGAATTCCAGAGTTTAAGATGGAGAAAAGTATTGTGGATCGGCGTCTGGATCAGATGAAAGCAGAAGGAACCAGGTTTAGACCCGGCGTTGATGTTGGTGTTGAAATAACTGGATCAGAGCTACGTAGTAAATATGATGCAGTAGTACTTGCTATTGGTGCAACCAATTGGCGCGACCTTCCCGTCCCAGGTCGTGAGTTAAACGGAATTTATCAAGCGATGGAGTTTTTGCCTTGGGGCAACAAGCAAGGATTAGCTGAATTAGTTGGGCCACCAGAGATCAATGCTGCAGGAAAGCATGTTGTAATTTTGGGTGGAGGGGATACTGGAGCAGATTGTTTAGGTACTGCAATTCGCCAAGGTGCAGCCAGTATTACCCAACTTGAGATCATGCCTCGCCCGACAGAGGAGCGCCCATCTTCACAACCTTGGCCGACCTATCCAATGATTTATCGAGTATCAAGTGCGCATGAAGAATCAGGTGAGCGCTTATTTGCAGTTTCAACTGAATCTTTCCTTGGTGACGACAATGGAAATGTAAAAGCATTACGCTTAGTAGAAACTGAATTCAAAGGTGGAAAATTTGAAAAAGTTGCAGGATCTGAAAAAGAGATTCCAGCAGATTTAGTTTTCCTTGCCATGGGATTCACTGGAGTAGAAAAATCTCCTTTAGTAACTCAATTAGAGGTTGAATTAGATAACCGTGGCAATATTGCCCGAAATGAGAATTTCGAGAGTACCTCTGAAGGTGTTTTTGTCTGTGGTGACGCTGGACGTGGCCAGTCACTCATAGTTTGGGCGATTGCCGAGGGACGTGCAGCCGCTGCAGCAGTTGATCGATCCTTGATGGGACGTACTCAATTGCCTGCTCCTATCGAGCCTACAGATCGATCTTTAACTGTTTAACTGGATTTAACTCTTTTAAAGAATGAGGCAGTGGTAAAGAAGTAGAATTGCCTCATGCGTCGAGCCAAAATTGTTTGTACTTTAGGTCCGGCCACTGATGACGCGGTAATGATCGATCGGATGATCGCTGCCGGTATGAATATGGCGCGATTGAATCTTTCGCATGGGGCGCGAGAAGGTCATGAAAAAACCTTTGAAATGGTGCGCCAAGCCGCCGCAAAAGCAGACGTTTCGGTTGCGATTGTTATCGATCTGCAAGGACCAAAGATTAGATTAGGTAAATTCAAAAATGGTTCTCATGAAATTATTAAAGGTGCAAAGTTCACCATCACCACTGAAGTTATCGAAGGCGACGAAAATATCTCCTCTACAACTTATTTGGGATTACCAGAAGATTGCAAAGTTGGTGAGCGGATATTGATTGATGATGGAAGAGTGGCTTTAGAAGTTACCTCGGTTAAAGCGCCAAGAATAGAAACTATTGTTATTGAGGGCGGAACGGTAAGTAACAATAAAGGGTTAAATCTGCCTGGGGCTGCAGTATCGGTGCCAGCGCTCTCCGAAAAAGATGAAGAAGATTTAAAATGGGCAATCGGGATGGGCGCCGATTTTATTGCACTCTCATTTGTTCGCGATGCAGCAGATATAAAGCGGGTGCATCAGATTATGGATTCCGCCGGAGTGCGAATTCCAGTCATTGCAAAAATTGAAAAACCACAAGCAGTTGCAAATTTGGAAGAGATAGTTGCAGCATTTGATGCGATCATGGTTGCGCGTGGTGATTTGGGAGTAGAACTTCCGATGGAAGAAGTTCCATTGGTTCAGAAACGTTGCATTACCCTTGCCCGTGAAAATGCAAAACCAGTAATTGTTGCGACCCAAATGCTTGATTCAATGATGACTAATTCACGTCCGACACGGGCCGAAGTAAATGATTGCGCTAATGCGGTACTTGATGGCGCTGATGCTTTAATGCTTTCAGGGGAAACAAGTGTTGGAAAATTTCCAATTGAAACAATCGAGATGATGGCAAGAATTATTGCTAAAACCGAAGAAGAAGCTTTGGATACCGTTGCACCCCTTCGCCATAATCCACATACAACTGCCGGTGCAATTACAAAAGCGGCTACTGAAGTTGGTGAAGTTGTCGGAGCAAAATTTCTAGTTGCGTTTACCCAAAGTGGAGATTCCGCAAGACGAATGTCGCGCCTTCGCTCTCCAATTCCAATGTTGGCTTTAACTCCAGATGTTAGAACTTCTCGAGTTCTGGCACTTAGTTGGGGAGTTGAATCCATCGTGATTCCTCCTGCTAGTCATACCGATGAAATGGTTAAGCAGATTGATAGCAAATTAATTGAGAGCAAGAGAGCAAATATTGGAGATTTCATATTGATTGTTGCGGGGAGTCCTCCTGGAATACCTGGTTCAACTAATGCAATGCGGGTTCACCGCGTCGGGGATGCTGTTGCGGGAGTTGTTCCTGCTTATCGTTGATTTGTGCCCTTACTATTAGATTGTAAGATTTTGAAATAGGTGAGGAGTCAGGTGAAAAAAGGCGGGCGGCTCTTTTACATATTTGTACTGGCTTTTAGTTTTACAGTTTCTGCTGTTAACGGAACCCTTCCGGCGCGTGCAGCGGACGCGATTGTGACAACAGATTTTAAGGCGAATGATTTTGGCCTTTGGAGCCAATCTTCGATCTATGGTCAAAATTATATGGGATCTACAAAATTAGAGGATTGGAAACAACTGTGGTGTACGGGTTGGGAAGACCCTGCCTGTGCTGATCACGATCAACTTTATGCTGATTTAATTTTACGTCCTTGTTTAGCAGAATCCGATCGCGCATGCCTTGACAGCTTAGAGGCGAAAAATTCTAAAAACGTATTAGAAAAGTTAACTTTCTATGGTGAAGGAATAACGCAAAAAATCGCAGGATATAAATTCAAAACTGGTACAGGTTCTGATGTGGTAGATATTCCAGCGGGCGGTGGGTTGTCGGTTTGGAAAAGCAGTGAGTTAAACCCTGATGGCTCAGAAAAGTTTTATGCTGCACACATACTTTTGAGATATCTATCGACTTGTAATCGGGGCACACCAAATTCACCTTGCTCTATTAATTTATCGGATTTCAAGGGTTCCGTTTATCCAGTTTCGGTAAAATCTGGAACAAGTTGTCG
Organism: Actinomycetes bacterium; assembly: GCA_014190175.1. The sequence continues at coordinate 14,399 of BJFZ01000028.1, forward strand.
TGAATTCGCCTTAGAGGGAAAATGCGTCGATTCATTGAATTTCACTGGTTCCGAAAGAATCTCCGTAACTCTTAGAATGGATAAACGATTAACCGGGTGGATTTTTGGCAGAATGCAAAATGCAGATTTTTCGGTAACACCAATAGATGCCACATATAATAAAATTCGCATAGAAGGAGATGTAACTTTAGTTCCTGAACTGACTGCATCTGTTCCGAAATCTGAAATCGCTCAAGATCCTAAACTTGAAAAATATCTTCGTGATTTTTTTACGGTAGGAACACCAGGCACTTTGGTGCCAAATCCGGGCGGAGGCTCTTGGAATGACTCAAGCATCGGAGGGCTTTGGTCTAAAACTTATCCAGATTTCTTAGCTGCTCAAACAACGACAAGGTTACTATCGGTAAACTTCGACAAATTTGCGCTATTTGCTGCTTTTGAGAGCCATCTCAAGCCATTCTCTCCTAAAGCAGAAAACAATGGTAGAAACATTTTAAGAGACACTAATTCTATTTTCTGGAATTTCGGAGCAAATTCGTATACCGGAAATAATTCTTGCTCAGCCGATAAGACTAAATTGCATGGCATGGTTGTAACAAATGCACCGATTTTTGAAACAGGGCCACCAGTTTTCAAAGACGGTTCCTTGAATTACAGGGTTGCTGGCGTGCACACCAACGTTGATGGTTCTCTATTCCAGGGACGTTATACCTACATAGTCCGCGCCGATACAGCTCGGTGTTATTACGGATTTTCAGATGCTCCAATTGTGGCAAGTGTTGAAGTAGTCTCCGCAGATAATTCAGCTCAAATTGCAACTGTTTTGGTTTCTGAAAATAAAACAACTGGATTTATAAAATTACAAGCAGATAACTTCACTTTCTCAGCTCCGACTATCAAAGTGAAATTGGTACAGGATAAACCTTTGGTTGCAGTTAAAGAAGAGAGTCCAGTGGTACCTGAAAAAGTAGTACCTAAACAAGAAATTGCAGCAACAAATACGACAACTGCTGCGCCAGTAGAGGTAAATAAAATTGTTATTAAATCGATTAGCTGTGCAAAAGGAAAGATTATCCGGAAAATAAGTGGCACAAATCCAAAATGCCCTGCTGGATTCAAGAAAAAGTAATAACTTCTGCACTTTTCTGAATACTTTGGCACAATTGCGTTATGTCATTAATAATTATCACTGGGGGATCGCGCGGACTGGGCTTTGAAACCGCCAAAGCGTTGCGAGATCAGGGGCACCAAATTGTTTTAGTCGCTAAAGACAGAGATCGATTGGTTGAAGCCGCATCCCAATTAGATTGTGAATATAGAGCAGTCGATTTAGCCGATTTAGATGCAGCTAAGAAAACATTCGAAGAGATTTTAGAAAGTATTGGTGTGCCTGAGATTTTGATCTTGGCCCATGGGGTCATGAGTGCAAAGATGTCAAAGACCTTGAAAACAGATAATGAAGAGTGGCGTCGAGTCATGGCAATTAATCTGGATTCAGTTTTTTGTGCAGTGAATACATTGGCAGCACCAATGGCTGAAGCACGAAATGGGCGAGTTGTTATTTTCTCTGCTTGCTTAGGTCGGATGTCTGGACCTGGAAATGCTGGGGGGTTAGCGCCTTATCGAATCAGCAAAGCAGGAGTAAACGCATTAGTCCGAAACTTGGCCCATGAAACTGGATTAGGTAGCCGAGGGTTTTTGGTTGATGCCGTATGTCCTAACCATTCACGGACCGACATGGGTGGACCAGATGCTCCGCTATCTGCAGAAGAAGGTGTTCGCACTGCGCTGTGGTTGGCTACGCGAAACTTTGATCTAAATGGTTCAACTGATCAAGAGAAATTAACGGGAGTACTTTGGGAAGAAATGAATGTAGTTCCTTGGTAGTTGCTACATACCTTCAGATTTTTCCCTTTTCCAAGCCAGTTAGAACTTCTTGGGCTCTTTCTTTTAATTCAGGGAGATCTGAAAGCCGATTAAGCCCAAATAGCTGTTGACTCATGCGGTGATTCTTAACAAATGCTTCTTTGTGTCGATCTAGAAAATCCCAATACAGAGTTGTGAATGGGCAGGCCTTTTCACCTACGCGCAATTTTGGATCATAAACACAGGGCTTGCAGTAGTTAGACATTCTTGAAATGTAAGCACCACCGGCCGCATATGGTTTTGTCATCATGGTCCCACCATCGGCATGAACTCCCATGCCAATTACGTTTGGAACCATTACCCATTCAGATGCATCAATAAAGACCTCACGCATCCACTCTAAAAATTCTTGCGGATTTGTGCCGGTAATTAGAGCAAGATTCGAAAGCAACATCAGTCGCGGTATGTGGTGAACCCATGCGCGATCACCTATGTCGGTTACGGTTTGTTTGATGCAATTCATTTTGGTTTTACTAGGGTCGCTAAATAAAGGGAGTAATTTCCTGGTGGCATTTAATTGATTCTTCTCACGGTAATCAGGGCCAAGGAACCAATACATTCCGTTTACGTATTCACGCCATCCGATAACTTGTCTAATAAAACCTTCGGCAGACTCGATTGGTATCGAACCCATGTTAAACGCTTGCACGGCGGCTCTGATTACTTCACTTGGATGAAGAAGTCCGTTGTTTAAGTAAGGGGATAGCAATGAATGATGAAGCGCCCAGTTCTCAGTGGTCATTGCATCTTCCAAAGGACCAAATTCCGCGAAGTGATTTTTAATAAAGTTTTTTAACTGACTAAGCGCACCTTCGCGTGTAGTAGCCCAAGTAGTTGTGGGTTCGTGAGAAATCTCAAGTGCTACTTGATTATCAATCTTATCTCTCTGATGCT
>BJFZ01000029.1 GCA_014190175.1 Actinomycetes bacterium
TAGAAAATTAGGGAGTTGCAATGGTCTTGGGATTATCTATATTTTTGATGGCCTTGAGCGCATTGATGATCTTGTTGGTATTGCTTCATAAGGGCAAAGGCAGCGGATTATCTGATCTATTTGGTGGGGGAGTTTCCTCAAATTACGGTGGATCATCAGTAGTAGAACGCAACCTTGATCGGATCACAATTGTTGCTGGTGGTTTATGGTTTGCTTCTATCGTAGCTTTAAGTTTGTTATTAAAGAAGTAAATAACTTTTAATTAAAGTAATCAAAAGGAGCAGTAAATGGCTGGTGGAAGCGCAATTCGCGGAAGTCGCGTCGGGGCAGGCCCAATGGGTGAAGCAGAACGTGGCGATGCAATAGCTAGATTTCGCATCTCATATTGGTGTGCAAATGACCACGAAACCAGACCCTCTTTTGCTGATGACGGCTCAGTAACTCCACCAGATGAGTGGGATTGCCCTCGTTGTGGATTTCCAGCCGGTCGTGATCGCAGTGCTCCGCCAAAGCCAATTAAAAATGAACCATATAAAACACATTTGGCTTATGTAAAAGAGCGCAGAACAGATACTGAAGGCGCTGCTTTACTAGAGGAAGCTCTTAAAAGACTTCGCGGAGAGATTGATTAATTTTATTTAAAGTTAAATCCTTCGACAAAGTCAAATGCAATACATTTAAGTTGCTTTCGGTTAACGCAGCAACATCTCCTAAAGCCTGAGCCTTTTGTAATTGTGCGAAAGAATAATTCTGTCCTGGAATTCCTAAATCCTGCTCACCTTCATGGGTAAGAATTAGAAATGAACCAGTAGGAATTCCACCTTTATGGAATTGACCAGTCGAATGTAGATATCTTGGTCCCCACCCAAGAGTTACTGGGATGTTTATTAATCTTTTAAACTCAGCGGAAAGTTCATTAATTTGTGGTTCGAAATTTCGAGACAAGAAAGCAAGTATTCCTACGTAACCCAGTGGTTTAATTTTTGAAGTGAAATCTTTTAATTGAGTCGAGATCTCTTTATCTGCAATCAGCTTTGCGAAAGATGCATTTTCTGCCAAAACTGAATTCGCCCGCTCTTTAGCAAGCGTCACATTTGGTTGATCAAATGGATTAACTTCAAGTAGGTGACAGAGAAGGGCCGTGGTCCACTCCCAAAATAGAAAATGACCGCCAAGAGAAGCAGTTAAGTGAATATCGGTACTTTGGTTTTTATCTCTTGGGGGAGTGAAAACAACTCTCACGATTTTTGAGTTTTCAGGTTGGCGATTTTCAACAACCGGCAAAACTCCTTTTCCCTCTTTCCCAGTTGACTCCGCTATCAATTGTTCAATCCATTGACTCAATGGTGAATCTGGCAAGGAGATAAATGGGGTACCGCTTTCAAAGATTGCCAACGCAAGCAAAACTGCAGGGTTGCTTGGTTTAGCCAATTCGAGAGCAAGGTCCTGTGCTTCATCTAGCAAAATTGATACATCAATTCCGCAAATAGCTGCTGGTGCTAAACCAAAGGCAGATAAGGCGCTAAATCTTCCACCGACATCAGCGAACCCATTTAAAACTTGCACGCCGTGATCTTTTGCCCAGATCTCCAAAGTAGAGTCAGGGTCAGTGATAACTAGAAGATGGTCACGAATCTCTAATTTCTGCTTCACCAACTCAGCATGGAAAAGCGCTCGATGAGAGTTGGTTTCGATAGTACTTCCAGATTTAGAAGCGAATATAAATAACGTTGTGCTTAAATCTGAATTGAGAATTGGGAGCAAATCTGCTGGATCTGTTGAATCGATAATAATTAATGGAAGTTCTGATTCTAGATTTGAGGCTGCAATAACTTCAGGTGCTAGCGAGGATCCACCCATACCGCACAGAACTATTCGGTTAATCGAGTTCTTACGACGGAGCGCAGCAATGGCATCAAATTTAGGCAAGAGTTGAGTAGATTTTGTCGGCAAGTCAATCCACCCCAAGCGATTAAGTGCTTCTGCTTTAGCTCCTTGGCCCCAAAGCAGCGCATCTCTATTTTGTAATCTTTGGTTAGCTAAGTTTAATTTCTCAAGAAGGCCACTTTTCATTGCCAAATCAATTGGAGAACCCGATATAGATATCACGCGAGAGCTTGTTTAACTGTTTGGAGTAGATGCTGCCAAGACTCTTCAAACTTCCTGATCCCATCAACTTCAAGATCTGCAACAACTTTATTGTAATCAATTCCTAAATTACTCAAGTCACGTAAAACTATATGAGCGCTAACTATTTCTGTCGAAATTGAATCTTTGATAACAGGATTGAGGTCATGGACTGCTCGCAAGGTTGCTTCCGGCATAGTATTTACCGTCAATGGGGCGGCGAGTTCGCTCACGTATTTATCTTTTTTGTATGTGGGGTCTTTAACGCCAGTTGAGGCCCAAAGCAAACGTTGTGGCCATGCTCCGGAGGTTGCTAATTTTTTCCAACGGTCACTTTGAGAAAAATTCAAGAAAATTTCATAAGCTAATTGCGCATTGGCTACCGCTGCTTTTCCTCGCAGAGAAGTGGCTTCAGCGGTCGACATATGATCCAATATTGGATCAATTGCGGTATCAACCCGACTTACAAAAAAAGATGCGACAGATTGGATTTGTGAAATATCAGCTCCGCTAGCTACTCGCTTTTCAATTCCAGATACATAGGCATGTAGAACTTTTTCGTATCTTTCCGTTGAAAATATCAAAGTAACATTGATGCTAATTCCTTCGGAGATCAAGAGTTCTATCGCAGGCAAACCCGCCAATGTGGCCGGCACTTTAATGAAAAGGTTTTCGCGTCCCACTTCTTTCCATAGTTCCCGAGCTTGATCGATCGTCTCTTGAGTTTTGTGGGCAAGTCTTGGGTCGACTTCAATACTTACCCGCCCATCAATACCTTGAGTTTTATGAAAGGTCTCAACGAGCAGATCACATGCATCGCGTACATCAGTTGTGGTTACTTTTCTAATAGCCTGATCTACTGAAGCACCCTCTTTTTTCAAAGCAGCAAAAGTTTCGGCATAAGTTTGCGAATCTTTTAAAGCGTTATCAAAAATAGAAGGATTTGTCGTTACTCCAACAACTGAATAATTATCAATTAAGTTTTTTAGTGAACTATCATTTTCAGGGTTTGCAAGCCGTGATCTGGACAAGTCATCTAGCCAAATGGAAGTTCCGAGTCCGGATAATTTCTGTAGCGCGTTTGTCATTACAAAATCTCTTCGACGGCGGCAGTTACTCGTTCAACTGTAAATCCAAATGCGGTAAACAACTCCTTCGCTGATGCCGATGCCCCAAAGTGTTCAAGTGAAATTGATTTACCTGAGCTACCGGTAAATTCGGCCCAACCCATGGCTATGCCAGCTTCAATGCTTACTCGCGCACTTATATTTTTCGGCAATACACTCTCTTGATAAGCAGAGCTTTGACCGCGGAACCACTCCCAGCAAGGCATGCTTACAACTCTTACTGGAATTTGTTTTGCTGCTAATGCATCTTGAGCATCAAGTGCCAAGGCAACTTCGGAACCGGTTGCAATTAATATTGCTTTAGGTTTTTCCCCTGCTATTGGCTCTCGTAAAATATAAGCACCTTTGGTAGCTCCTGCTGCAGAGTTACATTTACTTCGGTCAAAAACTGGTAAATTTTGTCTCGAGAGTAATAAACCAGCAGGTCTGGCATTTTCTATTAGCTGACCCCAGCATTGGGCAACTTCATTGGCATCTGCAGGTCTAATTACATCTAGCCCAGGAATGGCCCGAAGGGCTGCGGCATGTTCAACTGGTTGATGAGTTGGGCCATCCTCTCCTAAACCAATTGAATCGTGGCTCCAAATATAGGTAACCGGTAATTTCATAAGAGCAGCTAAGCGAACTGAAGGTCGCATGTAATCACTAAAAACTAAAAATGTTCCACCAAAAGGTTTAGTTCCACCATGTAGCGCTATTCCGTTCATTATCGCGCCCATTGCATGTTCGCGAATTCCAAAATGTATAACTCGACCATAAGGATCAGCAGAAGACGAAGATGATGGTAGGAAGGATTTTGCGCCTTCGATCGTAGTGTTATTACTTTCTGCTAAATCAGCAGAACCGCCCCACATCTCGGGCAGCAGCGCTGCTAATTTTTGGATTACATCCCCAGAGGCTTTGCGTGTTGAGATCTCTTTTTCACTGGAAAATTCAGGTAGTGAAGTACGCCAATTCTTTGGTAATTCTTTACTTACCAATCGATCAGATAATTCGGCGGCTTCCTTATTCTCATTGCGCCAATTATTGAAGTTCCTATCCCACTCATTCCGCAAAGTCGCTGCTCGGTCTAATACTTTTCTTGCATGAGCAAGTACTTCTGTTGGCATTGCAAAATCTTCTTTTGGATCTAGGCCAAGGGCTACTTTTGTTGCTGCGACTTCTTCAACACCGAGTGCAGAACCATGCGATTTAGAACTGCCTTGCAGTTTCGGAGCGGGCCAAGCGATTACAGTTTTTAATCTAATAAGAGTTGGAGCAACAGTTTGAGATTTGGCTTGATTAATTGCAGCGTTTAATGAAACTAGATCAACTTCACCGCTTGGTAAAGTCCCAACTTCAATTACATTCCAATGATATGAACGATATCTTGCACTTACATCCTCAGTAAATGAAAGTTCTATATCGCCCTCAATTGTGATTTTATTATCGTCGTAAATCACAATTAAATTGCTTAGTTTTTGCAAACCGGCGATTGAAGAAGCTTCAGCACTAATTCCTTCTTGAAGATCGCCATCGGAGGCGAGGACATAGATGTGATGATCAAATATTGATTTATTACGGGCAGCTTTTGGATCAAAAAGCCCACGTTCATAACGAGCGGCCATTGCCATTCCAACAGCATTTCCAATTCCCTGACCAAGTGGACCGGTAGTTGTTTCCACTCCGGCTGTATGACCATATTCAGGATGTCCTGGAGTAGCCGAATCTTTTTTCCGGAACTCTTTTAAATCATCAAGAGTTAATCCGTAGCCGGAATAAAAAAGTTGGGTGTACAAAGTTAATGAAGAGTGACCACATGAAAGGATGAATCGATCTCGCCCGATCCACTTAGGATCCCGAGGGTCATGGCGTAGATGGTGTTGAAACAAAAGATAAGCCACGGGGGCTAAAGCCATCGCCGTTCCTGGATGACCATTTCCGGCCCGTTGCACCGCATCGGCAGCAAGGGCGCGAGCATATGAAATGGCCTGATCATCTAGATCATTCCAGCCGAGAATCTCTGTATTAATTGGACTACCTGGACTAACTGGACTGGGCGCCATATTTGAAAGCCTATCTAACCCAAAGAGCAAGGTGGGTTAATTTGGATTTAGGAGAGTTTTGCGTGGCGTTTACTGCTGGTACGGATTAGCAATTTGCAGGCGGTGAGCCACACTAAAGATAAACCAAGCAGGTGGAGGCCGACCAAAATAATCGGGACCCCGGTGAAATATTGGAGGTACCCAATACCCCCTTGAATCAGTACCAAAAGTATAAATGTTTGCATCAATTTAAGATGATTACCTCGAGCTTCAGGTGAAGAAGATATTGGCGCTAGCTTTAGGAGTAAGTACAGTGCAAAGATCGCACCACAAAGAGCAATAACTAAATCAGCATGCAGCCAAGTAACCATCCGAAGATCAAAATTGTAACGAGGCGCAGTGCGGTCGCCTGCGTGTGGACCACTTCCAGTAACAACAGTCCCAACAATAATCACCAACAAAGTCAGTGAGAAAACAACTCGAACTAGTAAAACACCGGCATAAGTCAATGGCGCTGCTTTCGGATAATCCCGGGAACGTTCATTTAGTACTACTGCGCCATAAATCAAAGCGATCGATAAAAGTAGATGGCTAGCAACAGCAGCCGGATTTAATTTTGTTAAAACGGTAATTCCACCTAAAACAGCTTGACCAAAAATTCCTAAAATTTGTAAAAAAGAAAGCAGACGTAAATTTTTGCGGCCACTTTTTAATACCCAACCAAAAGTTACGATAGCTAATGCCACCAAAGCAAAGGTCAGCATTCGATTTATAAATTCAATCCAAATGTTGATTAGCGGTTCAACTTGATCTTCTGAAGGGGTGTATGAACCCTTTGCGCATTCCGGCCAAGTTGGGCACCCTAAGCCAGATTTTGTGAGCCGGACGGCTCCACCGGTGATGATCAAGGCAATCTGGGCCCCAAGGAGCAAGGCAGGAAGGCGATTTAACCGATTCTTGAGCACGCTCTAACCCTAGTGCGAGTCAAGTTGCAGGTGTAAGTGAATTACGCAACACTATCGTTGTGAAAAACGATGAACTCAGGACTCGAGAGGTTATTGCGCGCGCCATCCTTGAAAGTGGCCCGGCAACCGCTGCCCAATTGGCAGATCGGCTTGGAATCACTCCAGCCGGTATCCGGCGCCATCTAGATTCCCTGGTAAGTGAAGGAACCCTTGAAGCCCGGGAGCCAAAGATCGGAAGTAGTGCAATTGGTCGTGGCCGGCCGGCAAAAGTTTTTGTAATGACAGATTTTGGTAGGTCGCAATTTAAACACTCTTATGATGATTTAGCGATTTCCGCCCTTAGGTTTATGGCCTCTACATCTAGTGCATCTATTACATCTGGAAGTGTTGCGCCTTTCGCAAAACATCGCGCACAAGAGATGGAAAGAAAACTTGCGAGTGATGATCAAGTTTCTGTAAATGATTTAGTTACATTTTTGAGTGATGAAGGCTATGCGGCTAGTTCTCATCAGATGGGTGTGGGGATTGAACTTTGCCAACATCATTGTCCGATCGCTCACGTTGCTTCTGAATTTCCTGAGATTTGCGAAGCTGAGACTGAATTGTTTTCAAAATTGCTCGGAACTCACGTACAGAGATTGGCAACTATTGCTCACGGCGATGGGGTTTGCACAACCTTTGTTCCATTAACTTTAACAAGCACATCTAAGTAACTAGGAGAGAGAAAAAAATGACATCAATCGCGCACCCAGAGCTAGACGGTATCGGAAATTACGAATTTGGATGGTCAGATAAGAGCGATGCGGGAACAAACGCAAAACGTGGATTGAACGAAGATGTAGTGCGCGATATCTCCGCTAAAAAAAGCGAACCACAGTGGATGCTTGATCTGAGATTAAAGGGATTGAAACTCTTCGAAAAGAAGCCGATGCCAACTTTTGGATCTGATCTCTCCGGCATATTTTTTGATCAAATTAAGTACTTCGTCAGGTCAACAGAAAAACAGGCAACGACTTGGGAAGAGCTACCCGATGAAATCAAAAATACATATGACCGACTTGGAATTCCTGAAGCAGAAAAACAAAGATTAGTTTCAGGTGTGGCTGCGCAATACGAGTCTGAAGTGGTTTACCACTCAATCCGCGAAGATTTAGAAGCCCAAGGAGTGCTCTTTTTAGATACAGATACCGCACTGCGCGAGCATGAAGATATCTTCAAGGAGTATTTCGGCAGCGTAATTCCTGTGGGCGATAATAAATTCGCTGCATTAAATACATCTGTATGGTCCGGTGGCTCTTTTGTTTACATTCCCAAAGGAGTTCATGTTGAGATTCCTTTGCAAGCGTACTTCCGGATCAACACTGAAAACATGGGTCAATTTGAACGGACTTTGATCATCGCTGATGAAGGCTCTTATGTTCATTATGTAGAAGGCTGTACAGCTCCGATCTACTCTTCCGATTCTCTACATTCTGCTGTTGTAGAAATTATTGTGAAAAAAGATGCACGTGTGCGTTACACAACAATTCAAAACTGGTCTAACAATGTCTACAACTTAGTGACTAAGCGCGCTGTTTGTCACGAGGGTGCAACCATGGAATGGATCGATGGAAATATTGGATCCAAAGTCACCATGAAATATCCAGCAGTTTTTATGATGGGTGCGCATTCAAAAGGTGAAACACTTTCGATCGCCTTTGCTGGAGAAGGACAACATCAAGATGCAGGCGCCAAGATGGTTCACGCTGCGCCGTACACATCTTCGACAATTATTTCAAAATCAGTTGCACGTGGCGGAGGACGTACCTCTTACCGTGGTTTGGTACAAGTGCAAGAAGGTGCACATCATTCCAAGAGCACTGTCAAATGTGATGCGCTGTTGATTGACACCATTTCAAGGTCAGATACCTATCCTTATGTAGATGTGCGTGAAGATGATGTTGAGATGGGACATGAAGCAACAGTGTCACGAATTAGTGATGACCAACTCTTCTATCTAATGTCTCGTGGCCTTGGTGAAGATGAAGCCATGGCGATGATCGTCCGTGGATTTATTGAACCAATTGCCCGTGAATTACCAATGGAGTACGCGCTTGAATTAAATCGCTTAATTGAAATGCAGATGGAAGGGGCTGTCGGTTAATGACAGCGCTTGCCTCAAATTATTTAACTCCAGGACCACGTGATGAGGATTGGCGCTTTACTCCACTTAATCGTTTAGCAGGTTTGCACGATGGAAGTGCGATTGCTGGAACGCCGATGGTACGAAATGTCTCCGAGAACAGTGGGGTTTTGGTTTCAACAATCCCTAACAATGTTCCGGCGAAAATTGTTCCAACGGATGTAGTGGCTTTGCGTACCATTGAAAATGCTGCAGATATTTTAAAGATAGAGATTCCAAAGGATCTATCTGTAGCCGAACCAATCTTTATTGATCGCACCGGCTCTTCCGCTAACGGGGCCACTTACGAACGAATTATCATCTCGGTTGGAGCCTTTTCGAAAGCCACAGTGATTATTCAAAATAGTGGTTCAGCAAATTTGGCTGAAGATATTGAAATGGAATTAGGAGCAAGTAGTGATCTAACTTTTATTTCTTTACAGGAGTGGTCAAATGACTCTGTGCATCTTGGGCGGCATCAAGCCATCGTTGGTCCAGATTCTCATTTAACTTCAATTGAAGTTTCCCTTGGCGGCTCATTAGTGCGTTTACTTCCACGTGTAGATTTCGAAGGCAGTGGTGGAGGAGTGGATCTTTATGGCCTTTACTTTGCTGGAAGCGAGCAACATCTAGAACATCGGGTGCATGTTGAACACTCAACTCCAAATTGTCGTTCTCGAGTCAGTTATAAAGGTGCATTACTTGGAGAAAACGCTCGTACAGTTTGGTTTGGTGATGTTGCCATTCGCGCGAAAGCAGAGGGCACAGACACCTATGAAGTAAATCGAAATTTGCTACTTTCAGATGGGGCGCGAGCTGACTCTGTTCCGAATTTAGAGATTGAAACTGGTGAGATTGTCGGAGCTGGGCACGCCAGTACCACCGGACGTTTCGATGATGAGCAACTATTTTATTTGATGGCTCGAGGCATTGACGAGACTGAAGCACGACGTTTGGTCATTCGTGGATTTTTTGCTGAACTATTACGTAATATAAAGAATGAAGTAATCGAGACCAGGTTGATTGACCATATCGACCGGGAACTTGGGAAAGTCTCCTCATGAGTGCATTAGAAATTGATTTCAATACCTTAATTGAAGGAAAGCCCATGAAAATTATGGTCGACACCACTCCTGTCTGTTTAGTGAAAATAAAAGAAGAAGTTTTCGCTGTGGAAGATACATGTTCTCACTCAGAAGCCTCACTTAGTGAAGGTGAGTTAAATGGTTATCGGATTGAATGCTGGCTTCATGGCGCAGAGTTTGATCTAAGGACTGGGGAGGCTGTTGTTCCTCCAGCAGTTGCTCCACTTAAGCGTTTTATTGTGGAAAGAAATTCTGATCAGTTATTAATTCACCATCCAAATAGCCAAGTTAAGGAAAATAAATGACAGCCCTAGTTATTAAGAATTTACAAGTTTCAGTAAATGCAGATGGCGGAATGCGGGAAATTTTGCGTGGCGTCGACTTGACTATAAAGAGCGGTGAAACGCATGCGATCATGGGTCCCAATGGCTCTGGAAAATCCACCCTTGCATACTCAATAGCCGGACACCCGAAATACACGATCACCGGTGGCGAAGTAACCCTTGATGGAGCAAATGTTTTAGAGATGACCGTTGACGAACGAGCCCGAGCTGGTCTCTTCTTAGCGATGCAATATCCAGTAGAAGTCCCAGGAGTTTCTGTTTCTAACTTTTTGAGAACTGCCGCAACTGCTATCCGTGGCGAAGCTCCAAAGGTGCGTACCTGGATTGGTGAAGTTAAGGATGCCATGACCCAACTTGGGATGGATCCAGCCTTTTCCGAACGTAGCGTCAATGAAGGTTTCTCTGGAGGAGAGAAGAAACGTCACGAAATTTTGCAACTTGAATTGCTAAAGCCAAAAATAGCAATTTTGGATGAAACTGATTCAGGTTTAGATGTCGATGCATTGCGGATCGTTTCAGAAGGCGTAAACCGGATTCGTGAGAAAAACGATATGGGGGTAATGCTTATTACTCACTACACCAGAATCTTAAAATACATCAAACCTGATTTTGTTCATGTATTTGCAGGTGGAAAAATCGTCGAACAAGGTGGCGCTGATCTTGCTGATCGGCTTGAAGCAAATGGTTACGCCGAATATACGACTGCGTAAAGGTTAATTAAATGGCGCTACTCGATACAAATTTAATCCGTCAAGATTTCCCAATATTGGGTCGAACTGTCCGCAATGGGAAGAAATTGGTGTATCTAGATAACGCTGCCACAAGCCAGAAACCATTAGTGGTTCTTGATGCGGAACGTAATTTCTATTTAAATCACAATGCAGCCGCGCATAGAGGCGCCCATCTGCTAGCAGAAGAAGCTACCGATGCATTTGAAGGAGCTCGTGCAATAGTTGCAGATTTCATTTCTGCGCAAAGTTCAGAAATTATTTTCACGAAAAGTGCTACTGAATCAATAAATGTTGTCTCATATGGTTTTTCAAATCATCTTTCAAAAGGTGATCCGTTTTACATCGGCGCCGAGCACAATATTGTGGTTACGCAATTAGAGCATCATGCAAATCTTTTACCTTGGCAACAGTTAGCTAAGAGAAGCGGCGCGAAGTTATCTTGGCTAGGAATTACTGCAGATGTCCAAATAGATATTTCAAATATCGATTCAATAATTAATGATAAAACTAAGATCGTGGCAATCACTCATCAATCAAATGTTTCAGGAGCAATCACTCAACTAGAACCGATTGTTAAGCGAGCGCGCGAAGTTGGCGCCATGGTTTTGTTAGATGCTTGCCAATCAGTCCCACATATGCCCGTTGATGTAAATAAATTAAATGTTGATTTCTTGACTTATTCCGGCCACAAAGCGGTAGGACCAACTGGTGTTGGGGTCCTTTGGGGGAGAAGTGAATTATTGGAGAAAATGGAACCCATGATCACCGGCGGTTCCATGATTGACAGTGCCACTATCGAAAGTGCAACATGGGCAAAAGCGCCAAAGAAATTTGAAGCAGGCGTTCCAAATATGGCACAGGCGGTTGGGTTAGGTACAGCGTTAAATTATTTAACAAAAATTGGTATGGAAAAAATCTATCAACATGAAGAATTACTCACAGCGAGAGCTTTAAAAGGCTTACAGGATATTTCGGGAGTAGAAATCATAGGATCAAAAAGTTCACTCAAGCGTGGCAGTGCAATCTCTTTCACTCTAGAAGGAGTGCACCCGCATGATGTTGGCCAAGTTTTAGATGATTACGGGATTGCGGTACGAACAGGTCATCATTGTGCTTGGCCACTAATGCAAGAGTTGAAGTTGAATGCGACAACTAGAGCTTCATTTTATTTGTATAACACTCCAGAAGAAGTGGATATTTTTCTTGATGGTGTGCGCGAAGTAAAGAAATTTTTCAAGGTATAGCGATGAGTCTAGAATCCTTATATCAAGAAATTATCCTTGATCATTACAAACGTCCTAAAAATAAAGTACTGCAAGATAAATATTCTGTTGAAGTTCATCATAACAATCCAAGTTGTGGCGATGAGGTAACTCTTCGGGTCCAAGTAGAAAATCAAATTGTTACCGAACTTTCATGGGATGGTGTTGGTTGCTCTATTTCCCAAGCGAGCTCATCTGTAATGAGCGAATTGACACAGGGAATTCCAGTGGAGAAAGCCTTGCAATTAGAAGAGTCTTTTCTGGAATTGATGCAAGGCAAAGGCGAAGTCGCAGCGGATGAAGAAGAGTTAGAAGACGCAATTGCATTTTCTGGAGTTGCACGCTACCCGGCTCGGGTAAAGTGTGCGTTGCTAGGTTGGATGGCGCTGAAAGATGCGCTCTTGAGAGCTGGAGGAAGTAAATGACCGCATCTGTAGAAGATCTAACTGAAGCAATGAAAGATGTTGTGGATCCAGAATTAGGAATAAATGTAGTAGATCTTGGATTGGTTTATGGTGTGAGCATCGATGATGCCAATATCTGCACGTTAGATATGACACTTACTTCAGCAGCATGTCCACTCACTGATGTGATCGAAGATCAAACAAGACGGGCATTAGATGGTTTGTCTGACGATGTGCGAATCAATTGGGTATGGATGCCACCATGGGGACCAGACAAAATAACTGATTCAGGAAGAGAGCAATTACGTGCTCTAGGATTCACCGTATAGGGTTAACTAAATGTCGATGCATGCACCTTGGATGACCTTGCGTGCAATGACGCAAGATCAATCTGTTAAAAATATAACTCTAAAATCTGGCACTGTTAAAAGGATCTTCAAGTTCGCAAAACCGTACCAAAAACAAATTTTGTTCTTTATCCTTACAGTCGTAATTGATTCTGTACTTGTAATCGCAACACCTTTATTATTTGCGAGATTGATAGACAAAGGCGTTTTGTTACAGAATGGAAAATTAGTCACTTCCCTGGCATTGGTTATCGCCGCTTTAGCTTTACTTGAATCCGCCGTGAGTTTAATTGGCCGTTATTTGAGTTCGCAGGTAGGCGAAGGGTTAATTTATGATTTACGCTCTCAAGTCTTTGACCATGTACAGCGCCAATCAATAGCCTTTTTTACCCGCACGCAAACAGGTGCCTTAATTTCGCGCATCAATTCAGATGTAATGGGAGCGCAGCAAGCATTCACCTCAACACTTTCGGGTGTAGTTTCAAATGGTTTAAGTGTTGTTTTAGTCCTGGGGGCGATGTTTTTTCTATCTTGGAAAATCACCGTTATATCTCTTGTTTTGGTACCACTCTTTCTAATTCCATCTCGTTGGATCGGAAAGAAAATTCAAGGATTGGCAAGGGATGCGATGTCGGGAAATGCTGACATGGGCGCAACAATGAATGAAAGATTTAATGTATCTGGCGCTTTATTGGTCATGTTGTATGGCAGTTATGACAAAGAATCTAAGACATTTCGCAAAAAGGCACGAAGAGTTGCTGACATAGGAATACAGATGGCTTTTCTCAACAGATTATTTTTTGTTGGATTAATGACCGTTGCGTCAATTGCTACTGCTATTACTTACGGAGTCGGTGGGCAATTTGTTATTTCAAAAAATATTTCAGTAGGAACATTGCTGGCACTTTCGGCGCTTCTGGCCCGTCTATATGGCCCATTAACTGCCTTAGCAAATGTTCGCGTAGATGTAATGACGGCACTAGTTTCATTTGAGCGAGTTTTTGAAGTTTTAGATTTAGAACCGATGGTACGTGATGGCAGCAACCCAAAGGATCTCCCAAGTACCTCTCCAAGAATCGTTTTTGATAAAGTGGCATTTACTTATCCAAGAGCAGAAGAGATTTCACTGGCATCACTTGAGAGTGCTGCGAAGAGTGAGGCCATTGCATCGGGTGAGGTGTTGAAAGAAATCTCATTTACTGTGGAACCTGGACAGATGGTGGCTTTGGTTGGCCCATCCGGTGCTGGCAAGACAACGATAATTTCATTGCTACCAAGGTTGTTCGATGTTTCTAGCGGCTCCCTATCGGTAAATGGAATAGATGTACGGGATTTAAAATTGGACTCTTTGCGTCATGCTATTGGTTCTGTTATGCAAGATCCGCATCTGTTTCATGACACGATTGATGAAAATCTTAAATATGCAAAACCGGATGCAACAGCTGGTGAAATCGAAGCGGCTTGTCGTGCGGCCCAAATCTGGGATCTAATTTTATCTCTACCAAATGGGGTAGACACGATGGTTGGTGAACGTGGATACAGATTGTCTGGTGGAGAAAAGGCGAGATTGGCAATAGCAAGGTTGTTATTAAAAAATCCACAGATAGTTTTGTTGGATGAAGCCACCGCTCACCTTGATTCTGAAAATGAAGCGCTGGTGCAAAGTGCTATACGAGAAGTTTTAAAAGATCGAACCAGTTTGGTAATCGCTCATCGACTTTCAACAATTATCTCAGCTGATCAAATCTTGGTTGTTGAGGAAGGCAAAATTGCACAACGTGGTACACATGAGCAGTTAATTAGTACCGGTGGTTTGTATTCCGAACTATACGCCCGACAGTTTACTTCTTAACTCTTCACGGGCTATTAAAACTCTTCCAGCCAAAATCAAAAGCACAAAAAAAGACCATTGCAAGGTATACGCATAATGTGGGCCATCGCTAAAAGCTGGAAGATCAACAGGTATTGGTGACTCTCCAAGATCACTAGTTAATTGTAGATACTTATCAAAACGGCTTTCATTAAAGTTTTCGTTTAATTCAGAAAGTTGGATTTTGCCGACTTTTGGTGCCGGTAATGCGATCAAAGATCCGGTCGTAGTACTACTTTGATTAAAGGATCTGAGTAATCCAACGATTTCAACTCTTCCGTTAGGAGCAGCAGTAGGAATCGGAGTTTCCGTCGCATCCCCAACCGCCTCTACCCAGCCACGGTCTACCCAAATCGGTTTGAGATCGTTAGGACGAAAAAGAGTTAGAACATCAAAACCATATTTGTCTGCCCGATATCTTCCACGAACTAAAACTTCGTGCGCACTATCAAAGTTGCCATTCAACTTAACTTTGCTCCACGTTGGAAAAACTTCTTTTTCATTTAATTCAATTGGGCTTTGAGTGAGCAATTGCTTAACCCTTACATTCTCAGCATGACGGTTTTGACCGCGATCAAACTGCCATTGGGCTGCGCTAACACAGATATACATTCCGAAAATGGCTAATAAAGTGATTGCTATGGATTTAGGATGGAAAAATAACTTAATCTTCATTATTTGAAATTGCTCGTCGTTTAACAGTTCGCAAAGATTGTGGTTTTCGAATTCCTTCTCGCCCGGCATTTGCAATAACTACTGCCATGTAAGGCAAAAAGACAGCCCCGGCTAAAGTGAACCATCGGTACGGATTTGGTAGTACTAGGGTTAATAAAAAGCAGACAGTTCGAATGATCATTGATAATAGGTACCTACGTTGACGACCGGATTGATCCTCGGCTAACCCTTTTTGGGCGTTTGTGATTGAAAAGATTTCTTCACTTGAGGAGTCCATGGAGGTAACGCTAGAGAGTTTTTACGCGTGACGCACCTTTAGATGCCTATTTACGCACCAGTAACGAGTAAGTTTTCTGCCATGAGTCGAGTAGTCCTGGTCACAGGCGCAAATCGTGGCATTGGAGCAGCGATCGCCCAAGCTTTCGCATTACAAGGTGATGTTGTGATCGCCGGACATAGGAGCGCTGAGCGTCCAAGCGGGATGCCAAAAGAATTAAAAAATGTGCAAATTGATGTGAGAGATTCAACAAGTGTAGATGCTGCTTTTGATTTTATTGAGAAAGAGTGGGGAACGGTTGAAGTTCTTGTCGCAAATGCCGGAATCACCAAAGATAATTTAATGTTGCGAATGAGCAATGAGGATTTTAAAGAAGTAGTGTCTACAAATCTCGAAGGTGCATTTTATTGCGCCAAACGCGCATCAAAAGGAATGCTAAAACTTAAAAAGGGAAGAATAATTTTTATAGGGTCAGTTGTAGGTTCAATTGGGTCAGCCGGTCAAGTGAATTACGCAGCAACTAAAGCTGGATTAGTTGGCATGGCGAGATCGATTGCACGAGAATTAGGTTCAAGGTCTATTACTGCAAATGTAATTGCACCAGGTTTTGTTGAAACTGAAATGACCGGAGATCTAACTCCAGATCGACGAGCAGAAATTCTAAACGCTGTGGCGCTAAATCGCTTTGCATCTGTTGATGAAATTGGGGGAGTCGCTGTTTTCTTAGCTTCTCCAGCAGCGGCTTACATCACTGGAGCAATAATTCCAATTGATGGTGGATTAGGAATGGGGCATTAATAAAATGGGAATATTGGCTGGAAAACGGATTCTGGTAACTGGCGTACTGACGGACTCTTCAATTGCTTTTCATATCGCGAAAATCGCACAAGAAGAGGGCGCAGAAATTGTGCTTTCATCTTTTGGGCGAGCGATGAGTATTACCCAAAGAATTGCAACTAGATTGCCTAAAACTGCACCTGTAATTGAATTGGATGTTTCAAATAAAGAACATTTAGCGAATTTAGCAAACGAAGTTAAGAAACATCTTTCTGGTTTAGATGGCTTAGTGCACTCAATTGGTTTTGCACCTGAAGCAGCGCTGGGTGGAAATTTTTTAAACACTGAATGGGAAGATGTAGCAACGGCGCTCCATGTTTCGGCATACTCATTTAAATCTTTATCTATGGCAGCGCTGCCGCTATTTGGTGAAAGTGGGTCAATAGTTGGCTTAGATTTCGATGCCACTGTTGCTTGGCCAAAATACGATTGGATGGGTGTTGCAAAGGCGGCCCTTGAATCAACGAGTCGTTATTTAGCTAGAGATCTTGGTCCAAGAAACATCAGAGTTAACTTGATTGCTGCAGGGCCGATTAAAACTATGGCAGCAAAATCAATACCCGGATTTGAAGAGTTTGAATCAGTTTGGAATGACCGCGCTCCTTTGAAATGGGATGTCTCCGACCCAACACCTGCGGCTCAAGCCACAGTTGCACTGCTTTCAGATTGGTTCCCAAAAACCACAGCGGAGATCATCCATGTAGATGGTGGCGTTCATGGAATGGGCGCTTAGTTCACAAAAGGGTGG
>BJFZ01000030.1 GCA_014190175.1 Actinomycetes bacterium
ATCCGGTCAGAGACATTAAAGCCAGCATTTTTGCGTTCCTCTTGAATGGCCCGAATAATCTCGCGAATGACACCTTCTTGATGCAACTCTGGCGTGATGGTTAAATCAATGGCAACAGTTTCACCATCGTGAGAAGCCACCGCCCAGCCAGTATGTGGAGTTTCCGTAATAATTAGATCCTCTTCATTTACTTCGAAACTGGAATCACCACTAATAATTTGTGGCTGACCGCTGCGCACTTTGCTAACAACATCAGCGGCATTCAGTTTTGATAAAGCAGTAGCAATCTCTTGCACATTTGCACCATATTTAGTGCCAAGGGTTCGGAAATTGGCTTTAATTGAGTAATCAACAAGTTCGCCATCAGCGGTTGATAGATCTTCGATCCGATGGACATTTAACTCATCGGCAATCTCACTCTGTAATTCGTGACTTAATCTGGCAAAACCAGAGATGAGGGCCCGGCCAAGAGGTTGCCGAATCTTTACTCCGGACTCAGCACGTGCGGCTCTACCTAGTTCTACCAGTCTGCGCGTAGCAGCCACGGCATCACCTAGTGCTAGATCAACCGAACCTTGATTAAAGATCGGCCAATCAGCCAAGTGAACTGAATCAACTAAATCTGGTTCGACAACTTTGATTACATCTTGCCAAACCTTTTCAGTGATAAAAGGAACCATCGGGGCCATGATTAAAGTGAGAGATTTAATGCAATGGTGCAAAGTTTCCAAAGCTTGTGCATCGCCATCCCAAAATCTGCGACGAGAACGTCTGACATACCAATTTGATAATTCATCAATAAATGTTGCCAAGGCGCGACCTGCACTTTGTGAATCAAAATCAGTGAAAGAGCGATCACATTCTTCGATTGTGCGGTTTAGTTGTGAAATTATCCAACGATCAAGAGTATTTTTAGAATTCAATATACCTATTGGTTTGAAATCAGCGGCTTTTCCGTAAAGAGTTAGGAAGGAAACGGTATTCCAGTAAGTTAATAAAGTTTTACGGACTACATCAGAAATCGCATCATGACCGACGCGACGAGATGCCCAAGGTGATCCAGCAGCCAACATGTACCAACGCACGGCGTCAGCCCCATGTTTATCCATCAAAGGCATTGGCTCTAAAACGTTTCCAAGATGCTTGCTCATCTTGCGACCATCTTTATCTAAAATATGTCCGAGACAGAGCACAGTTTTGTATGAGGATTTATCAAAAACTAATGTTCCTATAGTCATCATTGTGTAGAACCAACCTCGAGTTTGGTCGATCGCTTCACAGATGAAATCAGCCGGATAAGTTTTTTCAAACGCCTCTATAGAACCAGGCTTGTGTGGGTACCCCAATTGCGCAAATGGCATGGCACCTGAGTCATACCAACAGTCGATTACCTCAGGTACCCGCTTCATCTGGCCACCACATTGCTGACAATCAAAATAAATCTCATCAACAAAAGGACGGTGCGGATCTAATTGATCTAAATCATTACCTGTTCGCGCGCTTAACTCTTTTCGAGAGCCAATACATTCAAGATGGCCTTCATCGCATCTCCAAATTGGTAGTGGAGTGCCCCAATAGCGGTTTCTGGAGAGCGCCCAATCAATATTATTTTCAAGCCAATCGCCGTATCTTCCGCTCTTGATGGTTTCTGGATGCCAATCAGTGTTTGTGTTTTCGCGCATCAGGGCTTCTTTGATCGCGGTAGTCCGGATGTACCAAGATGGTTGTGCGTAATACATCAATGGGGTGTGGCACCTCCAGCAATGTGGGTAAGAGTGTTGATACTGCAGATGCCTGTAGAGAACCCCAAGCTTTTTCAACTCTTTAACTAATACTTTGTCACTATCTTTGAAAAACATACCTCCAACAACTGGAACTTCACTTAGAAACTTTCCGTCTCCAGCAATTGGATTAACTACCGGCAAATTGTATTTCCGGCAAACGATCAAATCTTCGGCACCAAATGCGGGTGATTGATGGACTAAGCCAGTTCCATCTTCGGTTGTCACATAATCAGCCAGTACTACGAAATGAGCCTCTGGTATCTCAACAAAATCAAAGGGTCTTTTATATTTGGTATGTTCCAAATCTTTTCCAGAAATCTCTTCAATGATTTGCAGATTTTCGCCCAGGATTTTAATTAAGGGCTCAGCCACTACATAGATTTCATTTTCTTCAGTTTTTGCAACTAGATATTTGACTTCTGGATGCACAGCAATTGCAGTATTTGAAACTAGTGTCCACGGAGTTGTAGTCCAAACAAGTAAATTGGCAGCAATCTCTGCCAAGTGACCAGAGGTAATTGGAAAAGCAACAAACACAGAAGGGTCAGTTATATTTTCATAACCTTGTGCAAGTTCATGATCGGATAATCCGGTTCCGCAACGCGGACAGTACGGAGCCACACGGTGGTCTTGAACTAAAAGTTCTTTTTTCCAAATCTCACTGATCGACCACCAAACACTGTCTATATATTCAGGTGACATGGTCCAATAAGCTTTTTCAAAATCAACCCAGAAACCCATGCGTTCTGTCATCTCAACAAAAGCGCCAACATGACGTTGTACGGATGTGCGACATTTATCATTAAATTCAGCAACACCGAATTTTTCAATATCTGATTTACCGGTAAAACCTAATTCTTTTTCAACGGCAAGTTCAACCGGCAATCCATGACAATCCCATCCAGCAAAACGCGGAACAAATGCACCTTTCATTGTGTGAAAGCGTGGAAAGAGATCCTTAAAAACGCGAGCCTCAATGTGATGAGTTCCAGGTAAACCATTTGCTGTTGGTGGACCTTCATAGAAAGTCCATTCCCGAGCGCCAGGAATGTCGCGGGCGGCAGTGCTTTTCGCAAAAATTTCTCCACTACGCCAAAATTCGAGGATTTGATGTTCCATTGATGGTAAATCAATTTGGGCAGACAGGGCTGTGTAACTCGGGCGCGTCAGATTCCCTGAAGATTTACCTTTATCCGCGTTCATCAAGCTCCTCGATCCAAGATAGTTAAATCAGCTATCTGGAGGGACGCTCACTTACGCGATGCGCGGTACCACCCACCTTGTTCGCTAACCGCCTCAGGCAGGTTAGAAAACCACTTAACTCAACCGGTTCTACCTCATCAACAATATTGCGAAGTAATCACGCAAAATCTTGATAAATCTTCCGAACGCTCCCAGGGTGATCGCCCTGATCAATACGTTTGACGCTAGTGAGTTCCAGCGTCGAGGGGGAGTCTAGCGAGTCGAAAGGCTAGTAATGGCTCATTTACCTCGACAGGACTAACCTGTGCCGCCATGGGCACAAATAAGCAGAGTAAGCCAGCCAAAAAAGCTGTGAAGGGGAGCAAGCCAGCCAAAAAAGCTGTGAAGGGGAGCAAGCCAGCCAAATCAGGCAAGCCGGCTAAACCAACTAAAAAAGCCCCAGCCAAACCGGTAAAAAAAGTGGTAAAAAAAGCACCGGTTAAGAAAATTGCGGCTAAAAAAGCGGTCGCCAAAAAAGCACCTGGTAAGAAAATCGTACCTAAAAAAGTGGTCGCCAAAAAAGCTGTAGCGGTAAAAGCTCCAGGAAAGCCATTTCCTAAAAAAGATAATCCGGTTCCCACAGTTGTCGAACCACCTAAAAATTTGCCGAAAAATGCAGCAGCAACAGCGGCCGCTGATGGATTTCAAAGAAGATTAACTCTTCCGCCACCTGCAAAAATTGAGAAGCGAACATCTAAAGCTGGAACTTTGAAACCTTTGCGCGATATCCCTACTCCACTTGTTGCCGCAGCAACTGAAGCGCCTTGGAGTAATTCCGAGTTGAAAGAGATGAAAGTTGAATTATCAAAAGAATTAATTCGTTTGCGTGCTGAACTTGTATTTGCTGAAGCCCAAGCGGAAGATTTATTACAAGATTCGGGAGATGGCGCCGGAGATGACCAAGCAGATGCAGGTGCAAAAACTTTTGAACGTGAGCATGAAATATCACTTGTGTACAACGCAAGAGATATGGTGATGCAAACTGAGCACGCACTAGATCGAATAACTGCTGGTTCGTACGGAAAGTGTGAAGATTGTGGAAATGCAATTGGTAAAGCACGATTGCAAGTATTCCCTCGCGCCACACTTTGCATGATCTGCAAGCAAAAAGAGGAAAGACGTTAATCAATACTAAGATAAAAATCGTTAGTGGAACTGCCCTATTTATTTTTATCTTAGATTTAGCAACTAAGGTTTGGGCAACTAACGCACTTGAAGGAAAAAGTTCCCGATCGATTCTTGGAAATTTTCTACGTCTGGATTTTGCGCGTAATTCGGGGGCTGCCTTTAGTTCATTTACTGGCCTGACAGCAGTTCTGACATTTCTTGCAATCGGCGCTTTGGTAGCAATTATTTGGTACATACCTAGAATTTCGCACCCACTCTGGGCGCTCGGCTTTGGCTCACTCACAGGTGGAATTTGCGGAAATTTGGCAGATCGATTATTTAGAGCACCAGGAGTTATGCAAGGGGAAGTTATTGATTGGATCAGATTACCTAATTGGCCGTTATTCAATGTGGCAGATTCATTTATAGTGACCTCAGTAGCTTTGATGATTTTCCTGTCATGGCGCGAAGTTCCAATTCGAACGGTCGTAGTTGAAGATGAGTGAGAGTGAAGTCAGAAGTATTAGCGCCCCAGAAGGCGTTGACGGAGAACGATTAGATAGCGCCCTTGCACGAATGTTGGGATTTTCGCGGACCGCTGTTGCAGAAATGGCGGAAAATGGCGCCATAAGTATTAATGGTCGCGAAGTAAATAAATCTCATCGAGTTAACGCCGGTGATTTAATTGAAGTTGTGATCAATACTGTTGTTCGAGCACCACTTGAAATTGTGGCTACCGATGTCGCAGAGCTTGAAATAATTTATGAGGACAGCGACCTACTTATTATCGATAAGCCGATTGGTGTTGCCGCGCACCCAAGTGTGGGATGGACTGGGCCGACTATTGTCGGAGTTCTCGCAAGCCGGGGTGTTGCACTTTCGACTTCAGGACTGGCTGAAAGACAGGGGATTGTGCACAGATTAGATGTTGGCACTACAGGTTTAATGGTTGTAGCAAAATCTGAGAATGCTTATTCGACTCTTAAAGAACAATTTCGGGCTCGTGAAGTTTCAAAAATTTATCACGCAGTTGTACAAGGCCATCCAGATCCAACTCGGGGAACAATTGATGCACCGATAAATCGCCACCCTCGCGAAGAGTTTAAATTTGCCGTTGTTGCCGATGGGAAACCCAGCATCACTCACTACGAAACTGTTGAGGCTTTTCCTGGAGCGACACTTGTTGAGATTGAATTGGAAACTGGTCGCACTCACCAAATTAGAGTTCACTTTGCGGCTTTGCGTCACCCATTGGTTGGAGATCTCATGTACGGGGCCGATCCCACACTTGCGAGCAGGTTGGGATTGAGTAGGCAGTGGCTGCACGCGGTTCGATTGAATTTCACCCACCCGGCAAGCGGGGAATCAGTGACCTTTACCTCTAAATATCCGGCCGACTTGGAAGCAGCTCTTGGGCTTTTGCGGGTTGCCGGCATGCCAAAGCGATAATCTCAACCGTCGTGAGTACTCCCGCATCTGAAACTAATCAGAGTGACCCATCAAAACAGTTTGTGCACTTACATGTTCATAGTGAGTACTCGATGCTTGACGGAGCTGCCCGAGTAAAAGAGTTAGTTAAAGAGGTATCCGTTTCTGGAGCACCGGCGATTGCAATTACTGATCATGGAAATTTATTTGGCGCCTATGAATTTTATAAAGAAGCACAAAATGCAGGAGTAAAACCAATAATTGGTATAGAGGCATACATCGCTCCTGGATCACGTCATGAACGCAAACGTGTTAAGTGGGCTGAAGGCGGCGAAGATGATGTTTCTGGTGGTGGCGCTTATACCCATATGACAATTTTGGCCGAAAATAATGTGGGACTGCATAATTTATT
Source organism: Actinomycetes bacterium (assembly GCA_014190175.1). The sequence goes on from BJFZ01000030.1 coordinate 5,974, forward strand.
TAGATTATCTTCATTGGCATCTCTTGAAGGGTATTACTACAAACCGCGGATGGACCGTGAATTACTTTCTCAATATTCAACGGGGCTAATTGCGACAACGGGTTGTCCTGGTGGCGAAATTCAAACGCGCTTACGAATGGGTGCATATGCCGAAGCCAAACGAGCTGCAGCTGATTACCAAGATATTTTCGGAAGAGAGAATTATTTCCTTGAGTTAATGGATCATGGAATTTCAATTGAAAATCGCGTTCGTGAAGATTTAATTAAATTATCAAAAGATTTGAAATTACCATTATTGGCGACTAACGATCTGCACTACACCTATGAAAAAGATAGCGTGGCACATGAAGCCCTGTTGTGCGTTCAATCAGGATCTACTTTGGCCGATCCAAAGAGATTTAAATTTGAAAACGGGGAGTTTTATTTAAAATCAGCGGCGCAGATGCGAGAATTGTTCAAAGAAATTCCGGAATCTTGCGATAACACCTTACTTATTGCCGAGCGTTGCGAAATCTCATTCCGCGAAGGTGAAAATCTCTTGCCACAATTCCCAGTCCCAAAAGGGGAGACGGAAGAGTCATGGCTTGCTAAAGAAGTGGCGCGTGGTTTACTGAAACGATTCCCAGATGGTGTTCCAGAAGAACATCGAGCGCGGGCCGAGTTTGAAGTTTCTGTTATGTGCCAAATGGGATTCCCAGGGTATTTTTTAGTTGTTGCAGATTTAGTGCGACATGCACATGATCGGGGAATTCGAGTTGGTCCAGGACGTGGTTCGGCAGCCGGCTCTGTTGTCGCTTATGCACTTGAGATAACTGGCCTTGACCCAATTAAGCATGGCTTACTTTTTGAGCGTTTCCTAAATCCAGAGCGGATTTCAATGCCTGATATTGATTTAGATTTTGATGAGCATCACCGCAGCGAAATGATTAGGTATGCAACTGAGAAGTACGGTGAAGAACGAGTTGCTCAAATTATTACTTATGGAACTATTAAAGCAAAGCAATCCATTAAAGATGCGACAAGGGTATTGGGTTATCCATATGCGATCGGTGAGCGAGTAACTAAAGCGCTTCCTCCAGCAGTAATGGGTAAAGAAATTTCTCTTAATGGAGTATTTAATCCAGATGATGATAGATATGTAGAAGCCGGCGAAGTGCGGGCTTTGTACGATGCGGACCCAGATATAAAACGAGTCATAGATACCGCAAAAGGACTTGAAGGGTTAAAGCGGCAATGGGGAGTTCACGCCGCTGGAGTAATTTTAAGTAAAGAGCCTTTGCTTGATGTGATACCAATTCAAAGACGTGAAGCTGATGGATCTATCATCACCCAATTTGATATGGGTGCCTGTGAAGCACTTGGCTTACTCAAAATGGATTTCTTAGGGTTAAGAAACTTAACTGTTCTAGATGACTGCCTTAGAAATATTAAGTTGAATAAGGATGAAGTTTTCAGATTAGAAGATTTAACTCTAGATAATAAAAAAACTTTTGAAATGTTAGCTCGTGGTGAAACCCTTGGAGTATTTCAACTCGATGGTGGACCAATGAGATCTTTACTTCGCTCACTTGCTCCAGATTCATTTGAAGATATTTCTGCCGTTATTGCGTTGTATCGACCTGGACCAATGGGTGCTAATGCCCACAATGATTATGCAGATCGAAAAAATAAACGAAAACCGGTATTGCCAATCCATCGTGAACTTGCCGAGCCCTTGCAAGAGATATTAGGGGACACTTATGGATTGATCGTCTACCAAGAACAGGTAATGGCGATTGCGCAAAAACTAGCCGGATTCTCACTTGGCGGTGCGGATCTTCTTCGTAGAGCAATGGGAAAGAAGAAAAAGGAGATTCTCGATAAGGAGTACATCCCTTTCCAGGCCGGAATGCGCGAGCGCGGTTACTCAGACCAATCAATTGAAATGCTTTGGGAAATTTTGGTTCCATTCTCTGATTACGCATTTAACCGGGCGCACAGTGCCGGATATGGAATGGTCTCTTATTGGACTGGTTATTTGAAAGCTAATTATCCAGCGGAGTACATGGCTGCATTGTTAACAAGTGTTGGTGATGACAAAGATAAGAGCGCCCTTTATTTGAATGAATCAAGGCGGATGGGAATTAAAGTTTTAGCACCAGATGTAAATGAATCTGATGCTGATTACACACCTCGTGGAGAAGATATCCGGTTTGGATTAGCAGCAGTAAGAAATGTGGGCGAAGGAGTGGTTGCCTCGATTGCAGCAACTCGGATAAAGAAAGGTAAGTTCACTTCATTTGATGATTTCTTAGCCAAAGTAGATGGAAATGTCTGTAACAAAAAAACAATTGAATCTTTGATTAAAGCCGGAGGCTTTGATTCCCTTGGCCACACGAGACGTGGCTTAATGGCAATTTACTTAGAAGCATTAGATAGCGTGATTGAAGCAAAGCGCGCGGAAGCACTTGGTCAGTACGATTTATTTGATTCAACCACAGGTGATGAAGTTACTGGATTAGAATTGAAGTATCCGATCGAGGAATGGGATAAATCAACATTACTTGCACATGAACGTGAAATGCTCGGACTCTACGTTTCAGATCACCCATTACTTGGAATTGAATCAACATTGGCGGCGTTAGTCGATCGCCCGATCAGTGAAATATCAGGTGATGAAGTTGGTCATGACGACATCGTGACAATTGGTGGATTGGTAACTTCAATTCAACGAAAAGTTACTAAGGCGGGCGCCTCTTGGGCAATCGTTACGATCGAAGATTTAGCTGGCGCGATTGATGTGATGTTTTTTTCAAGTACTTATTCTCAACATGCTACTGCTCTTTCAGAAGATGTCGTTGTTATCGTTCGCGGCAGAGTTGATCGACGTGAAGACACACCGCGAATCATGGCCTTGGATTTATCACTTCCAGATTTATCGCAAGAACGTCGCGGTCCACTGATAGTTTCACTTCCATTCGCCAGGTGCACTCCTCCGATTATTGATCGCATGAAAGAAGTTTTGCGCTCTCACCCAGGGGCGACTGAAGTCCACCTCAGGCTTGATAGCCCAACGAGTAGCACCGTTATGAAGATCGATGACGGCTTACGGGTGAGCGTTTCTCCGAGTTTGAGTGCTGACTTAAAAGCATTATTAGGACCAGCCTGTTTGGTTTAGCAATCAATTGTTCCGACCTCTAACCGAATTGGTTCGGTAGAGTAGGCAGGTGAGCACACCGGCAGATCGATTGAGCCGCAGAATTGATCTAACTGGGAGCCAAGATTTCAGCAGAGCCAATCTCCGCAATCTGCTACCCCGAGCCGAGATGGATATTGAGGCTGCCCTTGTAACAGTAAAGCCGCTACTTGAAAGAATTAAAAAAGAGGGCGAAAAGGCGGTTATCGCTATTACCGCCGAAATTGACGGCGTAGAAATTCCACAATTACGAGTTCCAGCAAAGATTATTAAAAAGGCTCTTGATGAGTTGGATCCCAAAATCAAGGAAGCTTTAATTGAAGCCATAAAGCGAATTGAAAAGGTACACAATGATCAAAAGCGTGTTGAAAAACAGACAGATGTTGTCCCTGGTGGCTATGTAGTTGAACGTTGGATTCCGGTAGATCGCGTTGGACTTTACGTTCCCGGTGGGAAAGCGGTTTATCCAAGCAGTGTGATGATGAATGTAATTCCAGCCAAAATCGCCGGAGTCAAATCTTTTGCTGTTGCATCACCTCCGCAAAAAGATTTTGGTGGATATCCACATCCAACAATTTTGGCAACGTGTGCACTTCTTGGAGTCGATGAAATTTATTCTGTTGGGGGAGCGCAAGCCATTGGAATGTTTGCATACGGTGCGGGCTGTGAAGCAGTTGACATCGTTACCGGTCCTGGAAATATTTATGTTGCAGCAGCAAAGAGAGCTTTACGTGGCTTAATCGGCATTGATTCCGAAGCTGGACCAACTGAAATCATGGTTCTTGCAGATGAATCCGCAAATGCAGAAAACGTCTCTGCAGATTTAATTAGTCAAGCTGAGCACGACACGATCGCTGCAGCGGTATTGGTAACCACTAGCGTGAAACTTGCCGATGAAGTTGAATTAGCACTTGATTCACGTGTTAAGAAAACTAAACATAGTGCACGAATAAGTATGGCACTTTATGGAATTCAATCGGCAATTGTGATTGTTAAAAACCTTGAGGATGGATTAGCAGTCGTAAATGCATACGGTGCCGAACACCTAGAAATCCAAACCAATGATGCTGTAAATGTTGCTAAATCAGTACGCAACGCTGGCGCTGTATTTATTGGACCTTACACCCCGGTTTCCTTAGGCGATTACTCCGCAGGCTCAAACCACGTACTGCCTACTGGGGGATGCGCTTGTCACTCAAGTGGTTTATCTGTTCAAACATTTTTGCGTGGGATACATTTTGTCGAGTACAACGAGAAAGCATTTACCGAAATTGCTGAGAATGTAATCACATTGGCACATTCAGAGGATCTCCCAGCTCATGGCGAAGCGATGAGTGCCCGATTTCTGGCTAAAGGTGATTCATGAGTAGCGAAAGTAGTGCCAATAGCTATGTCTGGCCAGAGTGGCTGCCGCTACGTAAAGATCTAAAAGGTCAGTCACCTTATGGCGCTCCGCAGCTGCCGCTAGAGGTTAAATTAAATACAAATGAGAATCCATTTTCTTTATCACCGGCCTTAGTAAAAAAACTTTCAGAGGCAATTGCTAATTCTGCGAAAGATTTCAATAGATATCCCGACAGAGATGCAATTGAACTTAGATCAGAGTTAGCGAAGTATTTAAGTTCGACCACGGGCGTCAATTTAAGTGTCGATCAAATCTGGGCTGCAAACGGAAGTAATGAAATTATTCAAACCCTTTTCTTGGCCTTCGCTGGATCAGGTGTAAGTTCTCTTGGTTTCACACCGTCATATTCAATGCATGAAAATATTGCCCGAAGCACTGGAACAAATTGGATCATTGGAGAGCGTTTAAGTGATTTTAGTATTGATCTTTCATCTGCACTAAAAGAGATTTCAACTCAGAAACCTAAATTAGTTTTTATAACTACACCAAATAATCCAACTGGAACCAGTACGGCAATTTCGGATATCCGCAAAATTATTGAAGCGACTGCGCAAGTCGGAGGATTGACGATAATTGATGAAGCGTATGCAGAGTTCTCAGAGGAGCCTTCAACCATTGAACTTTTAAGAGAGTATTTGAATTTAGTGGTAATTCGCACGATGAGTAAAGCATTTTCCTTCGCGGGGGTCAGGGTTGGTTATTTGGCTGCGGCTAAAGAAGTTGTTGACGCACTTCAATTAGTACGTTTGCCTTATCACTTGAGCACTCCAACACAACTGCTAGCCAAAGTGGCACTTGAATTTCAAGGAGAATTGCTAGCTGAAGTTGAGCAACTCAAAATTGAGCGAAATAAAGTGGTGGTGGAATTGCAGAATCTTGGATTAACAGTTGTTCCCAGCTCTGCTAATTTCTTGCTTTTTTCGATCGATAACGAGAAAAATGTTTGGCAAGAGTTGGTAAAGGTTGGGGTATTGGTCCGGGACGTAGGAATTGCGGGTCATTTAAGGGTAACCATCGGAACTCCGAGTGAAAATGACCGCTTCTTAGCAGCACTTCGTGAGATTCTTAGAGTATTGAAAGGGGAAAAATGAGCCGCAAAGCGATCGTAAAACGGGCCACTAAAGAGTCTTCAGTTCATGTTGAATTGGAGTTGGATGGCACTGGCGTAATTGAGATAGAAACTGGAGTTCCCTTTTTTGATCACATGCTGAATCAATTAGGTAAGCATGGTGGGTTTGACTTGAAAGTAATTACCAAAGGCGATGTCGAAGTTGATTCACACCACACCGTCGAAGATACTTCTTTAGCACTTGGACAGGCGTTGCGTGAAGCACTCGGCGACAAAGTTGGTATCAGGAGATTTGGTGATGCGACAGTCCCACTTGATGAAGTTCTAGTCACCGCTGCAGTTGATCTTTCTGGGAGGCCTTACTTAGTCCACCGTCAACCCGAGATCGTAGAGTTGATTGGAACATACGACACCACTTTGACGCGTCATATTTGGGAGTCATTGGTTGCCGAAGCTCACATCGCATTACATATCCGGGTCTTAGAGGGACGGAATGCCCATCACGTAATGGAAGCGCAATTTAAGGCTGTTGCGCGTGCATTGCGCGATGCGGTCAGACTTGACGGAGTAGCTGGAGTTCCCTCAACCAAGGGCGTTCTTTGATAGCAATTTTGGATTATGGTTCTGGAAATATTAAATCTGCTCAGCGGGCTTTTTCAAGACATGGTGCTCAAGTTGAAGTCACTAATGATTTTCAAAAATGCGTTAATGCTGATGGTTTAGTCATTCCAGGGGTTGGCGCTTTCGCAACTTGTATGGAAGGCCTACTAAAGCATCGAGCGGATGCAATTATTGATGCTCGCATGACTAAGAATTTACAAACATTAGGTATTTGCGTGGGAGCACAAACTCTTTTTTCATTCGGTGATGAGCACGATGTGGTAACCCCAGGGTTGGGACAATGGAATGGAACCGTTACTAAGTTGCCAGATCCAAAACTTCCACATATGGGTTGGAATTTGATTGAGGTCGCAGTGGAAAGCGCACTCTTCGCTGGCGTAGAAAAAGAAAGATTTTATTTTGTGCACTCTTTTGCAGCTCAAAACTGGGAAGAAGATCCGCACTCACCATTGAAAAAAGCGAAAGTAAGTTGGAGTAATTACGGTGGAAAGTTTGTTGCTGCTGTTGAAAATGGTCCGCTTAGCGCTACCCAATTCCATCCTGAGAAATCTGGGGATGCTGGGGCTAAATTAATTGAGAATTGGATCGCTAAATGCGCTTAATACTTTTACCTGCGGTCGATGTTAAAGATGGCCAAGCAGTTCGCTTGGTACAAGGAGCCCTTGAAAATGAAACAAAGTATGGAAACCCATTAGATGCAGCATTAGATTTTCAAAGTGCTGGTGCCGAATGGATCCATCTTGTTGATCTTGATGCGGCTTTCGGAATTGGTAGTAATGCCGCGCTCCTGGCTGAGGTTGTTAGCGCACTAGATGTAAAAGTTGAACTCTCAGGTGGAATTCGTGATGACCAATCACTTGAACGGGCATTGGCAACTGGATGTGCTCGGATAAACCTTGGAACTGCAGCGTTAGAGAATCCGGATTGGACCGCACAGGTAATTGCTAAACATGGTGAAAAGATTGCGGTAGGACTTGATGTTCGTGGTCACACCCTTGCTGCACGTGGCTGGACTACCGAAGGTGGAAATCTTTTCGAGACGATTGAAAGATTAGATCGTGATGGGTGTGCACGTTATGTGTTAACTGATGTAGCGAAAGATGGAACATTGATGGGCCCAAATATCAAATTATTGAGAGAAGTTGCAGCAGTAACTGATCGTCCCATTATTGCAAGTGGTGGAGTCTCTTCACTTGCTGACCTTGAAGCACTTCGAGAATTAACGACAATAGGAGTCGAAGGAGCAATCGTTGGTAAAGCACTATATGCAGGTGCATTTACTTTAAGTGAAGCGTTAGCGAAAGTTAGTCAATAGTGAATCCTTCGATCAGAATTATTCCGTGTTTAGATGTAACTGAAGGAAGAGTTGTAAAAGGAATCAATTTTACTAATCTGAAAGATGCCGGAGATCCAGTTGAGATGGCTCGGGTTTACGACCTCGAAGGCGCAGATGAATTAACTTTTCTTGATATCAGTGCAAGTACCGGCAATCGGCAGACCACTTATGATGTTGTTGGTCGTACTGCTGAACAAGTTTTTATCCCATTAACTGTTGGTGGTGGAGTACGTACGGTGGCTGATGTTGATAAATTGTTGAGAGCCGGTGCAGATAAAATCTCAGTGAACACCGCAGCGATTGAAAGACCTGAATTGTTAAGTGAGATTAATCAACATTTTGGAGCACAAGTTTTAGTTTTATCAGTTGATGCAAGACGGGGTACAACTGCAAGCAGTTTTGAACTTACAACTCACGGAGGTACAAAAGGCACCGGGATTGACGCAATTGAATGGGTTAAGCAAGCTTGCGATTTGGGCGTAGGAGAAATTTTACTTAACTCAATGGATGCTGATGGCACTCGAGCCGGCTATGACTTAGAGATGATCCAACTTTTGCGACCACATATTTCAACCCCAATGATTGCCAGTGGTGGCGCTGGTGCGCTTGAAGATTTTTCACGGGCGATTGATGCCGGAGCAGATGCACTTCTGGCGGCTAGCGTCTTTCACTTTGGGGTCTATCGGATTTCACAGGTCAAGGATTTTTTACGCTCTGCTGGATATCTGATCCGATAAATGGCGAATGCGGGAATGGCCTGAGATGGGGGAGAATAGCCAGATGAAGATCTCCGCTGATTTAGCGAATTTACTTGATCGCGAAAATGGCCTTGTGGCTGTTGTGGTTCAAGAGGATGAAAGCAATGAAGTTTTAATGCTCGCTTGGATGAATCGTGAGGCACTTGAAAAAACATTAGAAAGTCATGAAGCAACTTATTGGAGCAGAAGTAGAAATGAATTATGGGTAAAAGGTGCAACTTCTGGGAATACGCAAGAAGTTGTTTCAGCCTCAGTAGATTGTGACGGCGATGCAATATTGCTTCGGGTGCATCAAAAAGGTGTTGCCTGCCATACCGGTACCCACTCATGCTTCTCAAATGAGATTGAGATTTCAGAATGAGAGTAGAAGAGTTTCGCGAACTTGCTAAAAAAAATAATGTGATTCCAGTAACGCGCAAACTTTTAGCCGATGATGAAACAGCGTTATCTTTATATCGGAAGTTAGCTCAAGAACGGCCTGGTACTTTTCTACTTGAATCTGCTGAGAATGGAAAGATTTGGTCAAGATATTCATTTATTGGCGTTAATAGTCAAGCAACGCTAACTGAAGAGCATGGATTAGCAGTATGGAAAGGAAGCAAACCTGCCGGTGCACCAGAAGGTATAGATCCGCTAGAGGCATTGCGGATCACAACCTCTCATCTAAAAAGTGCTGAGATTTCTGGACTTCCTCCGCTGGCAAGTGGATTAGTTGGTTACCTTGGTTATGACGCGGTCAGAAGGATGGAGAAGTTACCGAATTTAGCCAAAGATGATCTTCATCTTCCAGAGATGGCTTTTCAATTAATTTCCGATTTAGCGGTATTTGATCATTCTGATGGAACAGTCTTGCTTGTTGCAAATGCCATTAACTGGGATGGTACGAGTGAACGAGTTGATGAAGCTTGGGAAAATGCAACAGAGCGCATTGAGAAAATGCATAAAGATCTTTTGGCTCCATTGGCGGGGCAATTTGATACTGTCGGTGAAAAAAGCAAGGCTGATTTTATTCGCGCCACATCATCAGTAGATTTTAGAAAAAATGTAGAGCTAATTAAAGAAGAAATCAGATCTGGTGAGGCATTCCAAGTCGTGCTTTCGCAACGTTTTTCCACTCCTTGCGAAGCAAATTCGATAGATGTTTATCGAATGTTGCGTTTGCATAATCCAAGTCCGTATATGTACCTGATCAGATTTCATGATGGCGTAGATATCGTTGGTTCAAGTCCAGAAGCCTTGATAAAAATCTCAGATCGTAAAGCCATGATCCATCCAATTGCTGGCACTAGACACAGAGGTGTCACGACTGAGGAAGATATCGAAATTGGCGACGAGTTGATATCTGACCCTAAAGAACGTGCCGAACATTTAATGCTGGTCGATTTAGGACGCAATGATTTAGGCCGCGTATGTAAAGCCGGCTCTGTAGAGGTAATTGAATTCATGAATGTCGAACGTTATTCGCATGTCATGCATATAGTTTCAACGGTGACTGGCGAATTAAATAATGAGATATCTGTAGTGGATGCCCTTGCAGCCGTATTTCCAGCAGGAACTTTGTCAGGCGCTCCGAAACCGCGCGCTATGGAAATTATTGAAAAATTAGAGCCCACAAGGCGGGGTTTGTATGGCGGATGCATCGGTTATTTTGACTTCACCGGCAATCTTGACACCGCAATCGCA